>CAMDKJ010000069.1 GCA_945900705.1 Bifidobacterium breve
GGGCGAACGTCGATGGCTTTCCCACTGGTTCAGCCCCCGGAACCACCGCGGTCCTGGGTCGCCCTGTCACAGGGCTTTCACGCAATCCCGATCGACTACTACCTACACGCTCATTGCGACACACATCGTATCCGTCCGAGCTATCGCCATGGTGTCGATCCGCAGCGTTCGACGGAGATTGCGGTGCCGCACAAAGCCGGCAGGGGAACCGCATACAGTCTTGTGTCATCGCCGGACTGACCATCTCGGGCACCACGCATGATGAGCGCCGGTCCATGGCAGGGACCACCGAACCGAGACTCAGTGACGCTGGCTTGATGCGCGCTTGCCGGGTATCACAGTTGCATCACGGTGCCGCTCGCGGCGGGTGGGGCAGCCAGCGCCGACGGAACGGCACCATTTGTCAGCGCAAGCGATACGCCCAGGATCCCGACCGGGGTTAGGAGTCGGCAGCCCGATCCGCATTTGAGGTGCCACCTTGGGCCACCAAGTTGCGCAGCACCCGAAGGGCCACCGACAAAGTCGCAAGGTCGGTGACCTCTTGGTCAGCTATCTCCTCCAAGGTGGAGCGGGCTCGGCCCAGGCCCGCTTGGTGCGCCCCCTCCCAGGCCGCAATTCGGTCCGCCGGATCCATGGCTGGGTTAGTCGATCTGATCACCCGAACCGTTAATGCCGCGATCACTCCATAAAGATCACTGCGCAGGGCTTGTCGAGCCAGGGCCGCCCAGTGATCCCCTCTTGGCAGCGCCGTGATGCGCAGTAGTAGTTGGTCAACGTCATAGCGCTCGGAGATAGTGAAATAAAGCGGTAGCACACTGGCGACATCCTCACCGGACCGTC
The DNA here is from genome assembly GCA_945900705.1 of Bifidobacterium breve. Taxonomy (GTDB): domain Bacteria; phylum Actinomycetota; class Actinomycetes; order S36-B12; family S36-B12. Next base: position 841 of record CAMDKJ010000069.1, read on the forward strand.
CGGCGATTTCCCGAATATCAAGTAGCGAGAAGGTATCAACGACTCCCGCAGCGGTGTCGGCGAGACTTACGGGGGCACCGGCCGCGACGAACCTCTTACTTAGGTTCAGCCAGCGGTCGGCTTCACTCCCTCGCAATGACTCGGGCACCTTGGTGGCGTAGTCACGCACGGTTGGCGCGAACCTGGCGATCTGCTCAGCGACATCGATTGAACTACCCCGGGTCTGGAGGAACCAGCGGGTTGCCCGATCCAGGAGCCTTCGGGTTTCAAGGTGGAGCAGGCATTGCGCCGAGGACGGGATGAGATTGTCTTGGGCGTCAATAGCATCCATTATTTGGGAAATACCGAAAATCTCAATAGCCGCGGAAGCCGAGCGCACCACCTCAAGTGCTGTTGCACCCGATTCTTCCATCGCCCGAAAGACCATGGTGATACCACCGAGGTTGATGATGCGATTGCAGGTGACAGTGCTGATGATTTGGGCGCGAAGTGGGTGGGTTGCAAGTTGCCGACCAAATTTCTCCGCGAGTAACGACGGGAAGTAGCGGCGCACCGCGATCTCGAACCAAGGATCGGCGCCAAGGCCCGCTTCGGTCAACTCCGCGGTCAGGGAAATCTTCGAATAGGCCAACAAGACAGCAAGCTCTGGTGAAGTAAGGCCCTCGCCCGCATGCTGGCGAGTTTGAAACTCCTGGTCATCCGGCAGATATTCAAGGGCCCGATTAAGGATCCCGCGCCGCTCCAGATCTTGGATCATTCGAAGGTGCACGCTAATCAAGGCGGCAGCGCCGGCGCGGGCGTTACCCAAGACCACATTTTGGCCGTAGTTGTCGGCCAATACGTGCATCGCTACATCAGCTGTCATCTTGGTGAGCAACCCATTGCGCTCATCAACACTTAGCTCACCAGCACGCACGAACTCATCCAGCAAGATCTTGATGTTGACTTCATGGTCTGAGGTGTCAACTCCAGCGGAGTTGTCGATCGCATCCGTATTAAGCCGGATCCCGGATCGGGCCGCCTCAACTCGACCCAATTGGGTAAGGCCCAAGTTACCGCCCTCACCAACCACCCGGCACCGCAGCTCATTGCCATTTCTCCGCACCGGATCATTGGCCTTATCGCCAACATCGGCATTGGTTTCGCTCTGGGCTTTGACGTAGGTGCCGATACCGCCGTTCCAGAGTAGGTCAACCGGTGCCGCCAAGATAGCCCGAACCACCTCATTTGGGGTCAGCACATTTGCATCCGCTTCGATACCCAGCACCGAGCAGGCCTGCGGTGAAAGTGTTATTGACTTCTCGGCCCGGGAAAATACCCCGCCGCCGGCGGAGATGAGCGTTTCGTTGTAGTCGGCCCAACTGGAGCGCGGCAGCTCAAAGAGGCGCCTCCGCTCGGCAACCGATGCGGTGGTCTTCGGGCTCGGATCAATGAAGATATCGCGGTGATCAAATGCCGCCACCAACTTAATGTGTTCACTGAGCAGCATGCCATTACCGAAGACATCGCCACCCATGTCGCCGATGCCAACCACGGTGAAGTCATCGGTTTGGGTATTAACACCTAATTCGCGGAAATGCCGCATCACCGACTCCCAGGCACCGCGAGCGGTGATGCCCATGGCCTTGTGGTCATAACCTTGGGAACCACCCGAAGCAAATGCGTCCCCGAGCCAAAACCGGTACTCGGCCGCGATCGAATTGGCTAGGTCAGAGAAAGTGGCTGTGCCTTTGTCGGCGGCCACCACCAAGTAGGTGTCATCGCCATCACGGCGGACCACATCGATGGGTGGCACCACCACTCCAGCAACCAGATTGTCGGTGATGTCCAGCATCGCCGAGATGAACTCCCGATAAGCCGCCTTGCCCTCGGTGAGCCAAGCATCGCGATCAAGGGCCGGGTCGGGGAGGTTGGCCGGGTAGAAACCACCCTTAGCGCCAACCGGCACGATTACCGCATTCTTTACCTCTTGAGCTTTAACCAAGCCGAGCACTTCGGTGCGGAAATCTTCACGCCGGTCACTCCACCTGATTCCACCGCGCGCCACCCGGCCAAAGCGCAGGTGCACACCTTCAACCCGCGGCGAATACACCCAGATCTCAAACATCGGCTTCGGCAGCGGCAGATCCGGGATTAGTTTCGGGTCGAGTTTGACCGCGAATGCCTGACGCACTTTCCTTGTCTCTAAATAAGCGTTGGTGCGCAAAGTAGCGCGGATAAGTGACAGGAAGCTGCGAAGGATTCGGTCTTGATCCAAGCTCCGAACCTCGCTCAAAGCCTGTTCGATCTGCAAGATAAGCCGGCCAACTTGGGCATCTTGCTCGCTAACTTCGGTGCCAGCGGGAACAAACTGCACCTCGAAAAGTCGAACCAAATCCGAGCTGATGCCAACATTCGACAACATGGTTTGCTGGATATAGTCCTGGCTGAAAGCTGAACCGATCTGGCGTAGGTACCTTGAGTAGGCGCGGATGAGCACCACTTGATCCCAACGCAGACCCGCACGCAACACCAACCCATTGAAGGCATCCGTCTCGCAGTCACCTTGCCAGGCGGCCCGGAAGGCGTCGGCGAACCGCTCGGCTAATGTCTCGCGCTCGATGACGCCATCGGCCGGCAATAGCAAACCGAAATCCAAAACCCACGCCACCGGCTGGCCCACCGGGGTGATTTCATATGGATGCTCATCGATGACCTCAACGCCCATCATCTGCAGGGTCGGCAGGATTCTCGATAGGGACATCGGGCCCCCAACCCGCATCACCGTAAATCGCATCCCCCGCTCATCAGCCCCTGCCGGCCGGTAGAGGCGAAGGGATAATTCGTTCTCGACAAGGTCTGCGAGAGTGAGTACGTCACCAACCGCCGCCGCACCGCTGAATTGCTCTTTATAGGCCTCGGGGAAGGCCTCGGAGAATTGGTGCAGTAGTGGTGCGGCCGCGGTCTCGCCGATCCTTTCAACAATCGCGGACGTGAAATCGTCCTCCCAACTACGGGCGGCGGCGGCCAACTTGAGTTCGAGGGCGCCGACATCTATCGGGCCAAGTTCAGCCCCCGGAGCCAGCCGCACCACGTAGTGCAACCGGGCTAAAACCGATTCAGTGACACGGGCCGTGTAGTCAACACTGACCCCGTCGAATGCGTCAACCAGTAACCGCTCTATTCGCAGGCGTACGGCGGTCGTATAACGATCCCTTGGGAGATAGACCAAAGAAGACACGAATCTTTGATAGTCATCGACCCTGATGAATAGTCGAGTTTGACGACGCTCCTGTAATTGCATTATTGACGCCGACAACTCGACCAAGGCACCGGCATGTGTCTGGAAGAATTCGTCGCGGGGGTAGGTCTCCAGGAACTGCAGCAAATCCTTCGCGCGATGGGATCCGGCGACAAGCTCAAGTTCGTCCATCACCCGCTGATAGCGAATACGAAGTACCGGAATATCAACGATGCTCTCGGTTAGGGCTGCAGACGTCAGCAGACCAAGGAAGCGCTTTTCGCCGGTGACCTGACCGGACTCGTCAAAAACCTTGACCCCGAAGTAATCTAAGAAGACATTGCGATGCACGGTCGATCGCGAATTCGCCTTGGTCAAGACCAGCAACCGGTTCTCGCGGGCTTTCTTCCGAACGGCAATCGGTAGCTCCACCGCACTGGCGGACCCAGATCCGGCTTCGGGCTCACCACTTAATATCCCCAGCCCGGTGCCCGCGACCGGCACCAGCACCTCTTGCCCATCAACGGTGGCGAGCACATACTCGCGATACCCCAAAAATGTCAGGTTGTCTCGGGTTAACCAGCGAAGGAGCTCGGAGCCCTCCTTCACTTCAGCAACGGGCAAAGTTGCCGGTGGGCGCGCATCAAGTGACGCGGCAATTTCTTCGGCCTTGGCACGCATCTGCAGCCAGTCGGCAGTTGCCGCCCGCACATCTTCCAATACCTGAAGCAATCTCTTAGTACTTGCACCGTTATCAGCTTGCAGGTAATCACGATCTAGGTCAATGCGCATCCACGATTCGGCGATCGCATCACTTGGGCGGTCCTCGTCAACATCGATATCGAGGATTTCGAGTAGTTGGCCGGCTTGGTTACGACGCACCACCAATTGCGGGTGAATTATCAACCGCACCAATCTACCTTCAAGGCTCACTTCGCCCGAAACCGAATCAACCAAGAACGGCATGTCATCGGTTACGACCATCGCTACCGTAAATGGCGCATCCCGCTCATCGCGATCATCACGCACTGCGACCAGCGCGCTGCCCTTTGCCCGCACCTGTGCGAACTCGCGCATTTGCTCAATCTGAGCAATTAGCCCATTAGCCGAATGGGCCGCAACATCCTCGGGGGCGACGAAACGAAAGAACCTCCGGCATAAGATCCGCAACTGCGGGTCGGTGATGCGTTCAATCGCACCCCCAAGACCGGCGTCAACCACGTCTGTCACATTGCTACGCTAGCCGAAGGAGGTAGCCAAGATGGCGACGACCTTAGATGTTCACCAGACTTTCCCCGGATCCGTCGATCAGGTGCGGGCAATGCTCACCGACCCGGACTATGCCCGTAATCGCGCTGAACAAACCGGGTCGATCTCATGTGATGTCACGGTTACCGCCGGCACCGGTGGAGCCACCGAAGTCACCATCAAGCGGGTCTTGCCCGCGAACCTGCCCTCATTCGCTTCCAGCCTGGTGGGTCCGAACCTCGAAGTGACCGAGCAGCAAACCTGGGCACCGGCCGCAGGTGGCACCTGCACCGCCCCATTCGAGGTGACCTTCTCGGGGCCGCTGGGCGCTAGCGGGGTCATAACTTTGAGTGGTGCCGGTGACCAAACCACCGCACATACCTCCGCCACTATTAAATCCACGGTGCCGTTTGTGGGCGGGAAACTTGAAAAAATGGCGCAGGAGCAATTGATCAAATACCTGGCCAAGGATGAGGAGCTCGGCCGCGAGTGGCTTAGTCGCTAACCCGCTTCGGCCAGCAACGCAGCTTCACGCCAAGCACCTATGCTGGTGCGCATTGAGGTCTCGAGCACTTGAGCCCGCCGGCTCGCGTCCATCAAGTTTGCCCCGATGGCTTCAAGGTCTTTGGCCCCCGGGCCCACGATGGTTACTTTGGCCCCGAGCCCGCGCACCATATTTGCCTCGGCAAGACAGGTACGAGTTACTTGCTCGCGCCAGCGCCGCTCTAGCCGCGCCGCCACCGTGCTGGGGTGATCACTTTTGAAGGAGACCATTGGCGCTATCACGTAGACCTCATCTAGGTCGGCATATTCGAGGACGTCAACCGAGGTAGCAGACACCGCCCCGCCATCGACATAGGAGCGCCCGCCAATAGTTACCGGGGTGAACCAGCCCGGGATCGCGCACGAAGCCATGACCGCATCTGGTAACCGCGAGGTTGGTGCACCCGAGCGACCGAAAACCACCCGCTTGCCGGTCTCGTAATCCATTGCCACCACCCAGATCCCAGAGCGGGGGGCCCAACCCGCCTCGGGCGTAACCGCCGCAACTAGGTGACCAAGCTTCTGAAGTGACTTGCGCCCTTCGGGTAAAAATGCCGAGAGCACCGCGGTGGGGGGCAACTGACCCAGATGGCGCAGGCTCGCCCCGATCAATTTCAATGATCCCGGAGCTGGGATTCTCGGCAGCCCCGGGCGCGATCCCCCGATGGCCTCCGCCGGATCCCAGCGGTAGCCGGCCAACGGACCGGCCGTGACAACTTCTTCATTGTTGTGCTGACGTAACTCCTCAGCACTTACGCCACAACCTAAGAGCGCTCCCAGCACCGAGCCGGCGGAAGTGCCGACGATGACATCAACATCTTTAGCGGCAAACCCGTGGGTCTGCTCAAGTGCGATTAAGGCACCGATGGCCCAGGTGCCGCCCAGTACCCCGCCGCCGCCGAGGACGATCCCGCGGCGCGGAGCAGGCGCACAATTTGCACCCGCTGCACTCATCTGACCCCCTCACCTTCATCGATGACCCGCAAATGGCGGTCACCTCGCACATTAGCCGCCTGCGCCAACTCCTCGAGTGATTCACGCAAACAGCCCATGAGACTTTCCACATCCTTGATAGCCACTCGGTCAGCGTTAATCCCGAAGCAAAGATGGCCGTCATAAGACATCAAAGAAATACTCAGGGCTTGGTTCTGCGGCAACGGCATGATCGGATATGAACCAACTAGCTTGGCACCGGCAACGTACAAGGGATGTTGCGGGCCAGGCACATTTACCACGGCGACGTTATAGAGCCGACTGGACAAATTCGACGCCAGCCGCACCCCGAGGGCATGCAAGGTTGGTGGCCCATAACTTGCCATATTGATCATGGTTTCTGCACCGATCAGCTGCGATACGTCTTGATACTGAGCCAACTGGTAACTGATATGGCGCAACCTGACTACCGGATCCGGCTCCCCCACGGGCAGGTCGACCAGGAAAGCCGATACCGGCCCGATGGTGCTGGCCGCACCCGCGGTGCTTTCGGTACTAATCGGCACTACCGCGCGCAATTGCGAGCGCGCACTTATTGCCTCACCGCGGCCCATCAACCAGGTGCGCAAGGCTCCAGCGATTACCGCTAGCACGATGTCGTTAACCGACCCACCAAGTTTATTTCGCACATCCTTAAACGCCGCCAATTCAAATTCCCCGGTGGCTAACCTGCGGTCCGCCAAAATCGGCACATTCAATGCGGTGACGGTCATCGCCGGCTCAGCAGCAACTCGCGCGAACGAAACTGCCGCGGCCGCCACACCACGTGACTTACGGCGCAAATTCGAAGCGAAAGAAGTCACGCCCTTGAACGCACCGCGCGCAACATCAAAAGCGACATCTGGATGCGCTATTGATTCACTAACCGCCGAAGTAACCAGTTCAAAGCCTGAAGGCTCCGGCGCGGGGCGCCACGACCCAATTGAACCCGGGCTCGACATTTGGGCGTCTTCGTCCAAAATTACCTGCGAGATATCGATGCCCATCAACCCATCAATCATGGCCTGATGGGTTTTGGTAACAATGGCGAACCGGCCCCCGGCTAATCCCGAAATTAGCGACATCTCCCAAAGGGGCCGGGTGCGATCAAGGGGCCGGCTCATCAGGCGGCTCACCAACTCATCAAGTTGGAGCCGCGACCCGGGCTTGGCCAGCGCCAGGCCGCGCACGTGGTACGACAAGTCGAAATCATCGTCATCAACCCAGATCGGTCGGCCGATTTGCAGTGGCACCTCTCGGATACGTTGGCGGTACCTGGGCACAAATGCGATCCGCTCAGCAATGAGTTTATGCAGTTTCTCGAGTTCGAACCCGGCGACCGGCCCTTCGAATATCCCAATATTTCCCACGTGCATCGGGGTTGTCGCTGACTCCATGAACCAAAATGAGGCGTCCATCGCACTAAGGCGCTCTGACATGACCCCATAGTTACACGCGAGCCACCCCCAAAGTAGCCAAGGGGTGTGTAGCCAAGGGGTGTGGCGATCACCGTAAAGTGGTAGCAAATGAGGTATTCATTAGATATGGCTTCCCCGCCCAAACCCCGCATCATCATTGCTCTACTAGCGACCGCGGTCGCTTTGAGCTTGGTC
>CAMDKJ010000070.1 GCA_945900705.1 Bifidobacterium breve
GACTGCGCCATTTGCCGGCCGCGCGGTCTTATCGCGTACTGATGCAATCACTTACGGGGTCACCGGGCCGGTTGGTCGCGCAAGTGGCTTGGATCTGGACTTAAGGCGCGATGAGAATTACTTGGCTTATGGGGATCTAGCTGAATTACTAATTGTGCCCACCTCGACCGACGGGGATTTGCCAGCTCGTTACCGAATGCTGATCGAGCAACTGCCGGTGTCACTAAACCTGATGACCGCGTGCGCAGAGTTTGTCCTCGGCGACGGGGCGATCAATGTGCCACTGCCTAAAGTAGTAAAAGTTCCAGAGAGTACTTCTTATGGCCAAGTCGAAGGTCCACTCGGTGTCAGCGGCTACCTGTTAGTCAGCATCGGGGAAAAATCACCATGGCGGCTAAAACTGCGCACCCCGTCACTAAGTAATGTGCAGGCAATGGCCGCCGCCGTAGTGGGATTGCCCATGAGCGACCTTGGTGCCGCGCTGATGTCATTCTTCTTCGTGGTCGGCGATATCGATCGCTAATTGCAGTACCAATACCGACCTAATTCGGCGAGTTATTTCTCGTGCTCGCGCAGGTAGGTTGCGAACCGTGCCCGCAGCAGCGTTTCGGTGGTCGGATCAAGTTGGTCGTCACCCATCATTTCGCGAACTGCCTTTATGGTCTCGATGAAGGTGCCGCCTACCGCACCAAGATCACCGCCTTCACCTTCAATGGCCACCATGCCGGGCATGTGACCGAAGAGGTCGGTAAAGAAGCCAAGATCGAGCCGCTTTTCAGCGACGTGGAAGGCGCGATGGCGCAATTCATCAAAGGGCAGGTCTTCAAGAACTTCACTCATGGTGCTGACCCTATCTGGGCACCGTTGGCATCGTCATGGTCGAGCGGTAACCGGCAAATATGTTCTAGCCACAAAGCCACCGCAACTAGGAGAAGTGATCCAACGGCAGTACCCGCGGCGGCCCACAGGGTGTCTTGGCCCGCCATCGTGAACCGAGCTGGTAGCGCCGCCAACCCCACCCCCGAGTAGAAGCCCGCAACGAGTGCGCCCGTTCGCGAGCCCGCCATCGCTAGCGCCGCGGTGCGAGCGGCCACAATCGGTGGCAGCGCCTTGGCACCCGGCCGACGTTTGAGGCGTGGGCGGGCCAGGAAAGTCCAGATGCCCAGCGCCACCGCCAAGATCCACATCGTGCTGGCCGCCAGCCAAGGCACCGGAAGAATACGTCCGGATTGACCCTGCATCAAACTCACAGCACCCCAGCCCACGGCCGCGGCAAGTACCGCCAACACCAGCAGCAAACTCACTCTGGTGGGTTTCACCTCAGGACTATAGCGGGCACAAATTGAAGATTAATTGCTGGTTAATTTTGCGCACCGCGCCACTTGAGTTGGACGCGGTAAGCCCGGCAACTGACCCGCGGCCGGGCAGCTCGGCGTCTGGATCAATCTCCAGCCAGGGCACCAAAACGAACTCTCGCTCGTGGGCGCCTGGGTGCGGGACGGTCAGGATTTCATCTGAATAAATGAGTGCGCCGTAGGTAATTAAATCAATGTCCAAGGTGCGCGCACCCCAACGAACTTCGCGGGTGCGATGCCAAGAATTTTCAATCTCGTGAGCGGCAGCTAGCAACTGATGAGCTGACAGCGATGTGTCTAGGCTTAATATCGCGTTGAAATAAACCGGCTGCTCTGGGCCGCCTACCGGATCAGTCTCATAAAGACTCGATATTGCGTTAATCTCTATCGAAGGGTCATGACCCAACTCATAAATTGCACCCTGCAAGGCCGCCCAGCGATCGCCAAGGTTCGCACCGAGGGACAAAACAGCAGTTGTCGTATTCATGGGCGCACGATTCGCAGTGCCACATCAGCAAAGGGCACCGTTATCGGCGCCTGCGGTTTGTGCACCATGACTTCAACCCTTGATACTCCCGATAACGCGAGGACAGCTGCCGCAATGTTCTCGGCAAGTGTTTCAATTAAGTCGACGGGTTCACCAACGATGCGCTCGTGAACTATTTCAGCGACCACCGCGTAATTTACGGTATCGGCTAATGCATCACTTGTCGCTGCGCTATTCGACGCCAGGTGCACATTGATATCAACGATAAACTCCTGACCATCGCGGCGCTCAGCCGGAAACATCCCATGGTGGCCATGGCCGCGAATCCCGGTGAGCATGATTATGTCGCTCACTACTGGCGCCCCCTTGCCCAGGCTTGCCCAACAAGTACTGCGTCAACCGCAGACTTGACGTTATGAAGCCGGACGCCCCAAACTCCGGTCGCTGCCGCGATCGCAGAAACCGCATCGGTTGCTGCATCGCGCCCGGCGAAATCGCGCGGAGCCCCTGCGCTGCCAGCTAATAGCGAGCCCAGAAACCTCTTGCGAGATGCCCCCACCAGCACAGGGTAGCCCCGGTCTACCAGGCCCGCAAGTTGGTTTAGTACCTGCCAGTTGTCGTCCGGCTCCTTAGCAAACCCCAGCCCGGGATCAATTATGATGGCCTCAGGGTTGACCCCCGCCGCGGTGGCAGCTACCAAACGCTCATTGATCTCACTAAATACCTCAGCCGATACGTCGGCATAACTGGCGAGTGAGTTCATGACGGAGCCGTGACCGCGCCAGTGCATGATCACATATGGGACATCCAGTTGCGCTACCGTCGCATACATAGCCTGGTCAGCTAACCCGCCGCTGACATCATTAACAATGCAGGCGCCGGCAAGAACACACTCGCGTGCCACCTCAGACCGCATCGTGTCAATGCTGACATTGACCCCGGCGGCAACTAGTGCGGTTACCACCGGTAGCACGCGGTGCAACTCTTCATGTGCATTAATGCGGGTGGCACCAGGACGGGTCGACTCACCACCGACATCTATTATGTCAGCGCCCTCGTGCCGCATCTTGATGCCGTGGGCGATTGCACTTGTTGGCTCAAAATGCCTGCCACCATCAGAGAACGAATCTGGCGTGACGTTAAGGACGCCCATCACAATGGGTCTATCCAATTGCACGAGGGGTTCGGGAAGACCCGACGGATGACGCGACATTGATCGCTAGGTGCTAGCGGCCCATGATGAGTGACATCGCCTCGGAACGGGTGGCCGGAACCATAAGTGAGCCGCGCACCGCGCTGGTGATTGTTTTAGCCCCGGGCTTTCGTACCCCACGCATGGCCATACATAGATGCTCGGCTTCAATAATCACAATCGCACCACGAGGGTCAAGGATGCGCATTAAGGAGTCAGCCACCTGAGTAGTTAAGCGCTCTTGCACCTGCGGCCTGCGGGCGAATACATCGACCAAGCGCGCCAGTTTTGATAAGCCGGTGATGGTGCCCGTGCTGTTTGGAATGTAGCCGATATGGGCCACCCCATGAAATGGAAGCAGGTGGTGCTCGCAGGTGCTGTTCATCTCAATATCACGAACGATGACTAATTCTTCATGCCCCATATCGAAGGTGGTGGTCAGGACTTCATCAGCGGTCATCTGGAGGCCACCGAAAATCTCACCATAAGCGCGAGCCACTCGAGCAGGGGTATCACGTAAGCCCTCGCGCTCTGGATTTTCGCCGATTGCAATTAGCAAATCCCGGACGGCGCGTTCGACTCCGGCAGCGTCATAAAGGCGAATCGACTTATCTCCGGTGAGTGTCACCGGCCCGATGTCATTCACTTAACTTCCGTATTCGCTCCGTGGAATCCATTTGACGATGGAGTGGCCACCGGCCCGCGTTCATCTGGTCGACGTCTAGTTGAACCCGTCCAGGCCGGGCGTACTTCACGCAGGGTCAGTGAAGCGAACACCGCCTCGATTTGCGCTTTGTCGAGGGTTTCTTTTTCCAAGAGTTCAAGGACAAGGGCATCTAGGACGTCGCGGTTAGTTACCAGAGCCTCATAAGCCTCTTGGTGGGCCGCCTCAATAAATGCGCGGACTTCTTCATCGATGGCCGCCGCGACTTCCTCTGAATAGTCGCGGGTCTGGCCCATATCGCGACCGAGAAATACCTCACCCTGTTCTTTGCCGTAGCGAATCGCACCGAGACGCTCGGTCATACCGAATTGCATCACCATGGCCCGGGCCAGCGCTGTTGCTTTCTCGATGTCATTGGACGCACCGGTGGTCGGATTGTGGAAGATAAGTTCTTCAGCCGCACGACCGCCCAGCATGTACGCGAGTTGATTGAGCATCTCGCTTCTAGTTGTGGAGTACTTCTCTTGATCTGGCAGCACCATGGTGTAGCCAAGTGCCCGCCCACGCGGCAAAATGGTTATCTTGTGCACCGGATCATTGCCAGGCAGCGCTGCCGCAACAAGTGCGTGGCCGGCCTCGTGATACGCGGTGATCTTCTTCTCTTCGTCGTCCATCACGCGGGTGCGCTTTTGTGGTCCGGCAATTACTCGGTCGATGGCCTCATCGAGGGCAAAATCGTCTAGGAAGGACTTACTCTCACGGGCGGTCAGCAGTGCGGCTTCGTTCAGCACATTGGCTAGATCAGCGCCGGTAAAACCTGGGGTTCGACGAGCTACCGCGCGCAGGTCAACGTGCTCGGCCATCGGCTTGCCTTTTGCATGCACCTTGAGAATCGCTTCGCGGCCATTTAAATCTGGGCGTTCTACCGCAATTTGTCGATCGAATCGGCCCGGGCGCAGCAACGCTGGATCCAAGATGTCGGGGCGGTTGGTGGCCGCGATCATGATGACGTTTTGGGTAACGTCAAAGCCGTCCATCTCGACCAACATTTGGTTCAAGGTCTGCTCACGCTCATCGTGACCGCCACCAAGGCCGGCACCGCGATGGCGACCGACTGCGTCAATTTCATCAACGAAAATAATTGCCGGTGCATTAGCTTTTGCTTGCTCGAATAAATCGCGCACACGGCTCGCGCCAACACCAACAAACATTTCAACGAAGTCGGATCCTGAGATAGAGAAGAACGGAACTCCAGCTTCACCGGCAACCGCTCGGGCCAACAAAGTCTTGCCGGTTCCGGGCGGGCCGTATAGCAAGACGCCCTTGGGGATCTTCGCACCAACAGCCTGGAACTTTGCCGGCTCGGCGTGGAACTCCTTGATCTCCTGGAGTTCTTCTACCGCCTCCTCGGCGCCAGCGACGTCGGCAAAAGTTGTTTGCGGCATGTCTTTGGTGATCAATTTCGCCTTGGACTTACCGAACTTCATGATGCCTGATCCACCGCCTTGCATCTGGCCCATGAAGAAGAAGAGCAAGAAGATAATCAATGCGATCGGCAGCAGCGAGACCAGCAACGTCATGAGCAGGCTTTCACTCGGCACGACCACGTTGTAGCCACCGGCCAATTGCCCAGCGTCGGCTTTCTCCTGCAAGAGCTCTTGGAGGTTGACCCCTTGGCCGGTCACATATGAAGTGCGGACTTTGGTGCCGTCTTTCAAGGTTAGATCCAGGACCTGATCGCGGTCGGTGATGACCGCGGTATCGACATTGCCGGCCTTGATATCGCTGACCGCGGCACCGGTATTAACCTGTGCGGGGGCACCTAGCCCTGAAATCAGGCTGGAGCCGAGCAGGACGAGCAGGACGGCCAGCACGATCCAAAAGATCGGCCCACGAATTATGCGCTTGTAATTCACCTCCTGACGGTACTACGACCCCGCTAACCCCACATCCGCCCGGTTGCCATTTCCGCGCAGGGCGGAAGGTCAGCCGCCGTAGACGTGCGGGGCCAAAGTGCCCACGCAGCGCAGATTGCGGTACTTCTGGGCGTAATCCAGCCCGTAGCCGACCACGAATTCATTGGGGATATCGAAGCCCACATAGCGGGCATTAAGTTCGACTTTCATGGCATCAGGCTTGCGCAGCAAGGTGAACACCTCAACCGAGGCGGGCCCGCGTGAACTTAGGTTGCGCATTAGCCAAGACAAGGTTAGGCCAGAATCCAAAACATCCTCGACCAGTAACACATTGCGGCCGGCGATATCGGCGTCTAAATCTTTAAGAATCCGCACCACGCCACTGCTCTTGGTGCCGGATCCGTACGATGACACCGCCATCCAGTCCATCTCAGCACTGCGCTTGAGAGATCGCGCCAGGTCAGCCATCACCATGACGGCACCCTTTAATACTCCGACAAGCAGCAAATCCTTAGCGGCATAATCTGCCTCTATCTGGCCAGCCAGTTCACCTATACGGCCCTTGATCTGCTCCTCGTTGAGCAACACGTGGGCAAGATCAGCGCCGAGATCATCTGGCTGCAACTTTTACTCCCGCTACTGGGTTGGACGAATAACCGTAAGCCTGTCATACGCACGCAGCGCTTGAACTCCCCCCGGCAAGAATGCCGGCCCCTGCCCGGCCCACTGGGTCACCAAGCGGTCCACCGCGATCACATGATCGCGACTTAGATCCCCTGGAACGCCACCAATTGCAATACACATTGCGCGGATCAGTCGGGTACGGATTGCTCGTGGGATGCCATCCAAGTCATTTACGTCAACCGAAACCGAGCCGTCGGCAATTGTTACCACATCCTCGAATAGCGCGTCGGCTAGTTCATCGAGACCGTCAGCGTCATCTCGCAACATGCTCGCTGAGCGTGCCAGCCCAACTGCAACGCCCGGCCCGAGATCATCACCCAATGACTCCAAGAGTTGACGTACTCGCACCCGCGCAAATCGTCTATCTGCATTATGCGCATCACGCCACGGCTGCTCACCTAATTCAGCCAGCACCTCAGCCGCCGACTCGTGCACAACCGCACGCGGTATTTCGAGCAAGGGCCGGTGCCACAACCCATTTACCGATGCCATCGCGGCTAATGATCGGGCACCTGATCCGCGAGCTAAGCGCAGCAGCACGGTTTCAGCTTGATCGTCTTGGGTATGACCAAGTAGCACCACCGCTGAATTCTGCTGCTCGGCACTTGCGGTGAGTCCCGCATAGCGCGCATCACGTGCCGCCGACTCCAAGCCACCAACTCCGCCAACGTGTACGGCCACAATCTCAACAGGGTTGAGCCCAAGACGACCACAAACACCCGCCGCCCAAGCTGCGATCTCGGCGGATCCCTCCTGTAATTGGTGATCGACGATCACCGCACCGGCAAATAGCCCGAGCCGCTTGGCAACCCAACCGGTTGCGGCTGCCAAGGCGAGTGAATCAGGCCCACCGGAGCAGGCGACGAGAACTACGTCACCTGGCTCGAGGGCACTAAGTGCGCGCTCGACCGCATTGCGCACCTGGACGGTCGCAGCACATGCACGATCCATCAACTTGCCATTCGCTTGACCCACGCCCCCGGATTGGTGATCTCAGTTCGAGTTGGCAAAGTCATCGGTGAAGCCCAGACTTGATTAAATCCAGACATCCCAATGTCGTCGACGACGTGGCGCACAAACGCGGCACCTTCGGTGTATTGCCGCATCTTCATGTCCATACCGAGTGCGCGTCGAACTAGTGCATCAATTGCCTTGGGACTATTCCTGCGGGCAGTGAATCGTTCACGAATCAGCGCGACACTTGGTATCACCTGCGGGCCCACATCATCCATCACCACATCAGCGTGACCTTCAAGTAACGACATCACCCCTGTCATTTTGTCGAATACTTCACGTTGCTCGGGTGATTGCACAGCCTCAACTAAACTCCCCTTGCGAGCAATGGAGCCCATTACCGCCGCCACCCGCCGCAAGGTTTCACTAAAACTAAGGTCAGATGCTTCGATGAATTCGTTGACAAGTGAGGCAAGGTAGGCACCGAGCCACGGCACCGCACCAAATTGCACCCGGTGGGTTTCTTCATGTAGGCAGACCCATAATCGAAAATCTCGAGATGGCACTTGCAATTGCTGCTCGACCTGCACAATTGTCGGAGCCACTAGTAGCAGCCGACCCGGTTGGCCAGGCTCGGTAAATACCTCGTACTGGCCAAGTACTTTTCCAGAGAGCCAAGCAAGAACTGCACCGAGTTGCACAGCCGAACCGCGGGCACCAATACCGCGGACTAAATCCGGTGGCCCACCACCTTCAACGCGTTCGGAAAGTGCTGCCAAGGCTATCTGCATCCCTGAGACATTTGAGGCAATCCATGCTGGGCGATCAACAACTTGTGCGCGTGAACCCGCCGGTGCAACCAGTCCGGTAACCCGCTGCACAGGAGCTACCGCCTCAAGTGCCAGCTCGCGCAGCATGTCGACAGCCGCCTGAGTTTCACGCTGTGACAGCACCGGCCCACTCGGGGCCAACCGGATCGCGATACTGACGGCGAGCGGCCAATCAACAGTGGACCTCGATTGGTTGGTGGCCGCCATTTGTTCAGGGGCCATCAGGGGCACCTGCATCCGGTGGGCGGCAAGCTACAGCTACGCAGCTGCCTTCAAGGGCCCAATCGCCGGCCACGAATGGCACGAGGGCTACCTCGCCACGAACAACTTCGAATG
>CAMDKJ010000071.1 GCA_945900705.1 Bifidobacterium breve
GGTACCCTCAACCCGTGCCCAAGCCATACCAAGTCACAGTCATCTGTCTAGGTAATATTTGCCGCTCCCCGATAGGGGAGGCGGTGCTCCGCGATCGCCTCGCCGCCTCCGGCCTCACCGCATTGGTCAGCGTCGACTCCGCCGGCACCGGGGATTGGCATCTTGGCCAAGGGGCAAACGTCAAATCCATCACCACGTTGACTCAGTACGGCTACCAGCTTGACCACACGGCGCGACAGATCACTCCAAGTTGGTTCGCCGACATTGACCTTGCGTTGGTGATGGATACCAATAATTTCGCCGACGTGGCTGCGCTAATCGAAATTAGTGGCGCCCAAGTTGAACTCCGGATGATGCGGTCTTTTGATCCGGCACTAAGTGGCATCACCGAACCAGACCCCGCCCTTGATGTGCCCGACCCGTATCACGGCACCATGGATGATTTTCTAATCGTGCTGCGCATGATTGAAGCCGCTTCCGATGGCTTAGTGTCCGAGCTAGCACTGCGCGTATCCTGATCTCAATTCGACTCACTAACTCAAGGAGTGGTGAATTGAATTGTCCGAATTGACCCCGCCCAAATATTAACCCTTCATGTTCTGGTTAGTCATCGTGGTTGCAACCGGGGCTACCGCCAGTTACTAACCGTAAGCGCAATGTTAAGGGGCCCGGTCAGTTGACCGGGCCCCTTCACTTGGAAAGCCGAACTAGGCGGGAGCTGGACCGTGCGCATTATCGCCCGGCTTTGATGCCTGAGCCCAGAAGATAATCAAGATAATGAATCCCACACACGGGATAATTAGCAGTAACTGCAGCCAACCTGATCTGCCGGTGTCATGTAGCCGGCGGCTACCTACCGAAAACTGCACCACTAAGAAAATGATGCCAATGATGACCGAGAAAACACCATACCCAGCGTTGCCATTTAGGTTCAGTGCCGTGGCCAGGAAGTTAATCACGATGCCGAGTATTGCTACGAAGAGGTAGAAGTACCAGAATTCCGATCGGCTAGCGCGGCCCGAGAACACCCCGATTTTCCTGAAACACGTAGAGATTGATTGTCTGTAACTCATAACTCCTCCAAAATAGCGAACCCCCCTATGCCGGCTGGCGTAGGAACATTACCAATAAATCCCTAAGCGACGAAACGAAAGGGCCCGGTTAATTACCGAGCCCTTTCGCTTTGGGAACCTAGTTATGCGTTCGCTGAGCCATACTTATTGTCACCAGGTGTGCTCTTCAGGAGAGCTAACACGAGTAACAAGATGAAGCCGATACCGCAAGCAAGGATCAAAACGTAGCCGAGCAGCACCAGCCACCCCGACTTATCCGAGTCGTGCACCCTGCGAACCATCACCGAAATCCCCGGCAGCAAAGTGACAAGGGACCAGATTGAGAACAGGACGCCAACACCGGAATTAGCAAACGGTACAACTGTCCCGCCGATATTCATTTCCTGACTTGAAGCGCCCATTTGTAGACCCATGGCACTATCTATGAAGTAAAGGACCGCGCCAACGACGTAAACAAAGAGAAAGAACCACCAGAACTCGGAACGACTAGCACGCCCGCTGAAAGTCACATACTTCTTGAAACAGGTTGAGATTGCTTGGCCGAAACTCATCTGCACTCCTTGGATTGTCGCCCCTCCTCAGGAGCGTTCCCCCACATTGTGGCCCAAACTCAGCCAAATGTCGCCAACTTAGGCTGTTTTTTCACCAAAATTATTGGCGCCGGGGGTACCCCCCATGACCCAAAAGACCAAAAGCACGATGTTTCCGCACGGCACCAAGGTCAGTAATTGCAGCCAACCCGACATGCCGCGGTCATGTAGGCGGCGGCAGCCAACGGCGTAGGTCGGCACCAGTAGAGCTAGGGCCACCACAATTGCCAGGAAGTAGAGAATTATTCCGATAACTAACAGCGGCCCATTTGCCTGACCGCCAGGGCTTCCGGCACTGGCCGCGATTAGGAAGACGCCACCAATTAGTGCCACGACACCTGTAACCAGGGTCTGGAACAGCATCCACCACCAAAACTCCGAACGCTTCGCCCGTCCCTCGAAGGTTGCATACTTTTGAAAGCAGGTGCGGACCGCAGCTGCGAAAGACATTGCATCTCCTTCTGCGGACGGGCGAAGTTACCGTTCGTTAAGCGACGATGACGTCGAGTGTTACCACTGCAACAACATCAGGATGGAGCTGCACTCGGGCACTGTGCTTGCCGACAGTCTTGATCGCCTTGGGGATCTCAACCTTGCGCTTTTCGAGCACCACGCCACTTGAGATCTTGACAGCAGCGACGACGTCAGCTGTAGTAACCGAGCCGAAGAGCCGGCCCGTATCGCCAGCACGTGAAGTGAGAACAACCGTGAGTGCTTCAAGTTGCTGCTTGACTTCATTGGCGTGGTCAAGGCCACGGATTTCGCGCACCTTGCGGGCCCGCTTAATCTGAGTGACCTGCTTTTCGCCGCCTTTTGTCCAGCCAATTGCTAAGCCACGAGGCATCAGGTAGTTGCGGCCGTATCCATCTTTGACGGTTACTACGTCGCCAGCCCCACCAAGGCCCGTAACTTCTTCAGTAAGAATGAGTTTCATAATCAATCAACCTATCGGGAAGTTGGGATGTAGGGCAGGAGTGCCATTTCGCGGGCGTTCTTGACAGCAGTTGCCACCGCGCGCTGCTGTTGAACGGTCAGGCCAGTGACGCGACGTGCGCGAATCTTGCCCCGGTCAGAAACGAACTTGCGAAGCAGGTTTACGTCTTTGTAATCAACAACTTTTACATCTGGCTTAAGGAGTGGGGTTACCTTCTTAAACGGAATTTTGTCGCTTGCGCGCATTGGGCGCCGCTTCGTGTCTTTTTCTCTGTCTCGTCCCATGATTGGGTCGCTCCTTAGTTATTGAGTCTGTGAGTGTGTCAGTGAAGTGTTAGAACGGAGGCTCATCAAAAGCTGCGCCGCCGGCAGCGCCGGTAGCCCATGGGTCTTCTGTTGGTGCGCTACCGCCGCTGTTGCCACCGGTGTTTTCACCGGGTGCCCCGCCTTGACGCGCGACGCGATTGACCTTGGCCGTTGCGAAGCGCAGCGCCGGGCCGACGTCTTCTACTTCGAGTTCCATGACTTGGCGTTTTTCGCCCTCGCGGGTCTCGTATGAACGTTGCCGCAGCCGACCAGAGACAATGACGCGAGTGCCTTTGGTAAGAGATTCGGCAACGTTCTCGGCATACTGACGCCACACACTGCAACGCATGAAGACGGCCTCGCCGTCTTTCCATTCATTGGTTGTCTTGTCAAGAACACGCGAGCTTGATGCGACGGTAAATGAAGCAACGGCTGCACCGCTTGGGGTGAAACGCAACTCCGGGTCATTGGTTAAGTTGCCAATGACGGTAACGGTGATATCGCCGGCGGCCATTACTTAGCTTCTTCTCTTACGTCTTCGGGGCGCATGACCTTGGTGCGCATCACGGCTTCGTTGAGACCCAGTTGACGGTCTAATTCAGCTACAGCAGCCGGGGTAGCAGTGAGGTTGATGACCGCGTAAATACCTTCGGTCTTCTTGTTGATTTCATAGGCCAACCGACGACGTCCCCAGATATCAACTTTCTGGACGCTGCCACCATCGCCCTTGACCACATTTAAAAAAGTGTCAAGGCTTGGGGCAATTGTCTTTTCTTCCAGATCAGGGTCCAAAATGACCATGACTTCATAACGACGCATAGACAACCCACCTCCTTCGGACTAAACGGTCACGGTCGATCCGTGACAGGAGGGTTTCTGCGTGCCTGCGGTTCGACGAAAAACCACTTCGCCAGGTTGCAGGGCTCCGCCAGATTAGCGGTGTTCAGGGTGAAACCAGAAATCGGGGCTATCCACAGGCCCGGAAATCAGCCTTGCGCTCGAAGTTTTCGTCGACTGGACTTGCCCCATGGCCCTAAGACTTGCCCCGCACGGTTGGGAAACATTGCGGTACCGTAAGTGGTACCAAATACGGTACCGTTTGCCTATGGCCATGAATCTTCGACTCCCCGACGAGCTCGCCGAGCGCCTTCGGGCTCTAGCTGACGAGACCGGTCGCAGCCAGCAGGTACTTGTTCGCACCGCTGTTGAGCAATTTCTCGACCAGCAAGAACTCAAGCACTTGAACCCGTGGCTTCGCGCGAATCTTCAGCCTGCGCGAATGCCGCCACGGTCTCCGGCTATGCCCCGCAGACCAGTGCCGCCCGGTTGGGACAGCACGGCGATAGTGCGAGACCTGCGCGGATCAAAGTGACGCCACTCGTTTACTGCGATTCCAGCGTCTTACTCAAGCGTGTCCTTGACGAAAGCGACAGCAACAACTATGAGCAGTTGCTTAGTGAGCTCATTGATCAGGGTGCAACTTTGATCAGCTCTGAACTCGCGTTGATTGAAGTGCGTCGCGCACTGGGTCGCGGAGCGAAAGGCACTGATCTTGCTGAGGACGCTGATAAATCTCTCGAGGAAATATTCGCTGATGTCGGCCTAGTCAAGATTAATGAAGACGTGGTGAACGTCGCGGGGCGCCTGCCAGGGCGCCACTTAGACTCCCTTGATGCAATTCATGTGGCCACGGCACTCCTAAGCGAATCCACGATTGTGTTAACCGGTGATATCCAGATGCGTAGCGCCTGCCAGAAGATTGGGCTGGTCGTCGCCTGAAATTCCGGCAGCTTGATCGGGCGTTGCCCCCCGGGGTTCGCGCCGTAGGCTAGCCCCATGCAGGGAGCAATATGCGAATAGCGACATGGAACGTAAATTCCGTGACCGCGCGTCTGCCCAGAGTCCTCGAGTGGTTGGCGGCAAACAAGCCTGATGTGGTGGCGCTGCAAGAACTCAAGTGCACCGACGCCGCCTTCCCGCTGCAGCCGATCCAGGATTTGGGTTACGAAGTTGCCTCACATGGCACCGGCCGCTGGAACGGGGTCGCCTTGCTAAGTCGAGTGGGGCTTGTTGACGTCACCCGCGGCCTCGTCGATCAGCCGCAATATGAAGGCGCGGACGAACCACGAGCAATTGGCGCCACTTGCGGTGGGGTGCGCATCTGGAGTGTGTACGTGCCTAACGGGCGTGAGCCTGGGCATGACCACTACAACTACAAGCTCACTTGGTTTGCAGCCTTGCAAGAAACAATCTCGAAGGAACTAGCTGCCGATCCAAATCGCCCCCTTGCGATAATTGGCGACTACAACGTGGCACCCACCGATGAGGACGTCTGGGATATCACCCAATTCACCGACAGCACCCATGTAACAGAACTCGAGCGCGAAGCTCTAACTAAGTTGCGTTCAGTTGGTTTAGTCGAAGTTATGCCCCGCGCATTAAAAGGCTACCCGTACACCTTCTGGGATTACCGACAGGCCGCTTTTGGTCGCGGCTGGGGTATGCGCATCGATCTCGTCTACTCGAACGAACCATTCGCCTCCCTCGTAACTGACGCCTATATCGATCGCGAGGAACGTAAAGGAAAAGGCGCATCAGATCACGCACCGGTGGTTGTCGATCTGGATCTTGGGTAGTCAATGACACTTATTGTCCGCACAATAACCTCGAATCAACATCGGGAGTGGATTGCGTCAAGACCATCGGTTTCATTTCTACAGCTTCCTGAATGGGGTGCGGTAAAGGTTGGCTGGACTTCGGAATCCCTTGGTTGGTTCGATGGGGTGAGGCTTGTTGGCGCGGGCTTAGTTTTATATCGCTCAGTGCCGAAGATTAAGGCCCGTAGTCTTGCTTATATTCCCGAAGGCCCCGACATTGATTGGCTTCGCGAAAGACTGCCAGGGGCCACCTTGGATGACTGGCTTAATCCGCTGCTCGCGCACTGCAAGGCACGTGGTGCCTTTCAACTGAAGATGGGCCCGGCCCTTGCCACCAGGCGATGGCAAACTGACACCATCAAGGAGGCAATTGCCGAGCGTGCAGATGGTGCCACGCACCCACCGGATCGAATCAGTGATCTACTTGCCGACTGGCACTCCACCAAGGCCATGCAAGTTGTTGAACGACTGCAATCACGGGGATGGGTGCAAGAAGGTGGCGACGAAGCTGGGTTCGGTGACGTACAACCCCGTTACGTATTCCAACTCAACCTGGCCAACCGTTCAATCGGAGATATTTTCGGCGACTTCAATCAGCTATGGCGACGTAATATTCGTAAGTCTGAAAATTCGGGTGTAGAGGTAACTCAGGGGGATTTCACAGACCTATCAGCTTTCCACTCCATCTACGTCGAAACCGCTCAGCGTGATCAGTTCACACCACGCGGCCTGGCCTACTTCGAAAGGATGTGGCAGCAACTTAATGGTGCTGATCCCGGGCGCCTATCCCTGTACCTAGCCAGCCACGAGGGCCACGTCGCGGCTGCCACTTTGATGATTCGTGTTGGTAACCATGCTTGGTATTCCTATGGCGCTTCAACAACAGTTGACCGTGAGGTGCGCCCATCAAATGCACTGCAGTGGCGCATGATCACCGACGCACACAAAGCCGGCTGCGAGGTATTTGATCTACGAGGGATTTCCGACACTTTGAATCCAGAGAATCATCTATTTGGCCTGGTGCAATTCAAGTTGGGCACCGGAGGCTTTGCGCAGGAGTATGTTGGTGAATGGGATTACGTCCTGCGCACCGCTTGGGCCAAGGGTTATCGCGCATATCAAAGCCGGCGCGGGTAAGGGGAACACGTGTCTTACACCCTCACCGTTGACGCATTTAAGTGGCGCGGGCATCTCGCTGCAATGAACGAAGCCATGAAGCGCAATACCGGAGCAAATGTCGTCGGGGTGATCAAAAGCAATGGCTACGGCTTTGGCCAATCCCTCCTTGCCCACGAATCCGACCGCTTAGGTCTTGACACTGTTGCGGTGGGCACGGTTTTTGAGATCGACGACGTACTCACTTCATTCCACGGCGACGTCGTCGTGCTTGAGCCCTTCGAACCACGCGATGCCGCAGCAGCGACCGCTTGGGTGATGGCTAGGCAGCGCCACGATGCAGCACGACTTGTTTGCACCGTGGCAAGTGAGCCAGCGCTAAGAGCTTTAATTGAAGGCCCTGGCTCAGCGCGGGTGCTGCTGGAGGCGCAGACCTCAATGCATCGGTTCGGTTTCAGTGAATCAGATTTGCTACGCCTACTTGCTGACCCCGCGGTTCGCGGTTCACTTTCTAGTGGTCACGTTCAGGTTCTTGGTTTGTCACTTCACCTACCAATTTCACAACCAGCCGATGAAGTCAGTATCCAAGGCGTAGCTAGCGGCACCGCGCGGGTCCGTGAAGTCACCCGATGGGCTGGGCTATGGCAAGCCGAGACCGCGGTCTGGAGTGGATCCCACGCCCCGGCCAGCACCGTCTGGGTTTCTCACCTTGATGACTCAGAACTTGCGGCGGTCGCGCGCACAGCCGACGAACTTGTTATTCGCGCACGCATCGGTACCCGGCTTTGGCTTGGCCAGCGGTCCACGCTCACCGCTGCTGGCACCGTATTGGCTGTGCACCCCCTACCCAATGGCAGCCACGTTGGTTACCGTCAGCGCACCGGCCCAAAGGACAGCACCCTCGTCGTCGTGTCGGGGGGCACCGCGCACGGTATTGGCTTGACTGCACCAACGCCCGCGACGTCACTTAAACAACGCGCCGTTACTGCCGGCACCGGCGTCCTTGACGCAGCCGGACGAGCTCTTTCCCCATTTATCTGGGCCGGTAAGCAACGCTGGTTTGCTGAGCCACCGCATCAACATCACTCAATGCTTTGGTTGCCGCGCGGATGTGTTATCCCTGCTGTCGGAGATTTCGTAACGGCTGAAGTGCGCTTTACCACCTCTAGATTTGATGCGGTGCTCGGACTCGACTGATTAACTCGCGCGGTTAAAAGTGAAGACGTCAGCGGCACGGTCATACGGGCCACCACCTGGATCATCAGAGTCCTCAGCAAAGCCATCGCTTCTGATTGGATCATTTTCAGGTTTAACAATGTCGCGAATTACCATCACCGCGAAGAAAACCGTGGCCGCAATATGCACGATTATCGCCACCGAATACCACTGCTGCGTTAGACCCTTCGATGCTTCGTTACCGTACCCAACCAAGAACCACCAGACCGCAACGAAGTAAATGAGTTCACCGACTTGCCAAATGATAAAGTCTCGCCACCTCGGCCTAGCCATCACCGCGAGCGGTATCAACCAGAGCACGTATTGCGGCGAATAGACCTTA
>CAMDKJ010000072.1 GCA_945900705.1 Bifidobacterium breve
GCGCCACGATATGGTCTTGATGCCATTGACCGGCGGGGATGTCATCGCTGGGTGCTCCAACAGCACCGATCACCGGGTCTACTAAGCCTTCCAGGGTGCGAAAAACACTCACCACGCCGATCTCGGGAACCGGCCCCAATTCAACGCGACCCCCGGTCGCAGCCGCCAACAATTGCGCTCCAAGGCATAGGCCCAAAACAGGGATACCGCGGTCGGTCGCATCAGCTAACAGCGCCCGCTCAGCAACCAGCCAAGGCGCTACGCCATCATCACCGGCACCCATCACGCCACCAAGGGCCAACACCCCGTGTACTCCAGGTGGTACGGCCGCCGGCACCTGCTCACCGAAGCAGGCTTCGATGACCCGCACGCTGATGCCCGACTCAGCCAACCACTGCCCGACCAATAGCGGTGGGTCGGTTTGATCATTCTGGATAGCCAGTACCACCGGCGTTGGTCCCGTGCCGATATCAGTGCTCACAATCGTGGAAGGTAGCGGTCCAGTTCCCACTGCGTGACTTGGCGTCGAAAATCCTCCCACTCAGCCTGCTTATTACGCAGGAAGAAATCAAAGACATGCTCACCGAGAGTCTCAGCAACCAACTCTGAGCGCTCCATGATCTCTATTGCCTGATCGAGGCTAGCAGGCAGCGGCTTCATGCCCATCGCCTTGCGTTCAGACTCGCTCAAGCCCCAGACATCGTCCTCCGCGCCGTCCGGTAGCTCATAGCCTTCCTCGATGCCCTTGAGTCCTGCTGCCAGAAGCACGGCCAACGCCAAATATGGATTACATGCACTATCCATCGATCGAAATTCGATTCGCGTGCTGTTGCCCTTGGCCGGCTTATACATCGGCACCCGGATCAAAGCCGAGCGATTGTTGTGCCCCCAGCAGATCCACGATGGCGCCTCTGCTCCTCCGGCAAGTCGCTTATAAGAGTTCACCCACTGATTGGTTACCGCGGTGATCTCCGGCGCATGGGCAAGGAGTCCGGCGATAAATGAACGCGCGACTTTTGAGAGTTGATACTCAGAGCCCGCCTCGAAAAAGGCGTTACGGTCACCCTCAAAGAGTGAAAGGTGCGTGTGCATCCCTGAACCAGGGTGGTCGCGGAATGGCTTTGGCATGAAGGAAGCAAAGAGGCCTTGCTCTAATGCAACTTCTTGGATGACCAGGCGAAATGTCATCAAGTTGTCGGCTGTTGTCAGCGCATCGGCATACCTTAAGTCAATCTCCTGCTGGCCGGGCCCACCTTCATGATGGGAGTACTCGACTGAAATACCCATGGCCTCTAGCATCGTGATGGCTTGGCGGCGGAAGTCATGTCCGACACCATTAGGCGCATTGTCGAAGTATCCGTACTGATCCACCGGGATAGGCACCTGACCGGCGACCGGTGATTCTTTAAATAAATAGAACTCAACTTCAGGGTGCGTATAGAAATTGAAACCTAGGTTCGCTGCCTTTGTAAGTGTGCGCTTAAGCACATAGCGCGGATCGGCGTATGACGCTGCCCCATCGGGTGTCAAGATGTCGCAGAACATCCGTGCGACACCAGGGCCCTCACTACGCCACGGCAACAGGGCAAATGTTGCCGGGTCAGGCTTGGCCAACATATCTGACTCCGCTACCCGGGCAAAGCCCTCGATCGCCGAACCGTCAAAGCCAATACCTTCGGCGAATGCACCTTCAAGTTCAGCCGGGGCAATGGCCACCGACTTCAAGGTGCCTAAAACGTCGGTGAACCACAACCGGACGAATCTAATATCACGCTCTTCTATCGTTCTAAGGACGAACTCCGCCTGCTTATCCATGTGCCCATAGTGGACTAGGCCGTGTTACGAATGGGTTAAACCACCTCAAGTAGCCTGCTTCCATGAGTATTATTCGGCTGACCCTCGCCCAGGTGAACGCCAAAGTGGGTGATTTAGCGGCAAATGCCCTGCTGGTGCGGGCCGCGGCCCGGCAAGTGGGTGCAGCCGGGGCCCACCTCATTGCCTTCCCGGAGATGGTGCTGACCGGCTATCCCGTCGAGGATCTGGCACTTCGGCCTGCTTTTCAGTCTGCCTCCCGCACCGCCCTCGTGGCCTTGGCCCAGGACCTGCACTCAGACGGGCTCGGTGAACTCATCGCCTTGGTCGGCTACCTTGATCACTTGGAGACAGCTCCCCAAGCAGCTGGGCCGCGCAATGCGCCGATCAATGCGGTAGCAGTTTTACACCGCGGCAAGGTCGTGGCCCGTTACACCAAACACCATTTACCCAACTACGGAGTATTCGATGAAGCCAGGTATTTCATCCCCGGCACCGAACCACTGCTCCTGCGCCTAAACAACAGCACCATTGCGATTGCTATCTGCGAAGACCTATGGCAAAGCGGCGGTCCGGTTACTTGGGCGCGCGAAAACCAGGCCGACCTGCTGCTGGTCATGAACGCGTCCCCGTATGAGCGCGATAAGGATGACGCCAGGTTGAAACTTTGCCAGTTGCGAGCGGTTGAAGCTGGCTGCGACCTAGCCTACGTAAATCTCATCGGCGGCCAAGATGAACTCGTATTTGATGGCGACTCAATGGTTGTCGATAAGCATGGCAACTTACTAGCGCGGGCCCCGCAGTTTGAGCCCACCTTGCTCACCATTGATCTGGAGTTATCTTCGAGCCCCGAACCGGATTCGTGTATTGCACTTGGCCCACTCACTTGGAAAACAGACATTACTTATGAACCTGCCATCGCACCACGCCTAGCTGAACCAGATGAGGTTTATCAAGCGCTGACCCTCGGGCTCGGTGATTACGTAAGGAAGAACGGCTTCAAGAGCGTCATTCTCGGACTATCCGGGGGTATCGACTCGGCGCTGGTTGCCGCCTTGGCCTGCGACGCCATTGGCGCTGAGCACGTATTTGGTGTTTCCATGCCAAGTGTCTATTCATCAGAACATTCAAAGGATGACGCCAGCGACCTAGCAGCGCGCACCGGACTTAATCTTCGCACCATCGCTATCGCCCCGATGGTTGACTCCTTTCAAGAGGCTATGCACTTGACCGGTCTTGCCGAAGAAAATCTGCAGGCCCGAGTTCGTGGCACCACTTTGATGGCACTTTCGAATCAAGAAGGCCACCTGGTGCTAACAACCGGCAATAAGAGTGAGCTTTCAGTTGGCTACTCGACTCTGTACGGGGATTCGGTTGGCGGTTTTGCGCCCATCAAGGATGTCCCAAAGCAACTGGTCTGGGCGTTAGCCCGCTGGCGTAACGCCCAGGCCATTGAACTCGGGCAGACACCACCAATACCGGAGAACAGCATTGAAAAGGAACCGAGTGCCGAACTTCGCCCGGACCAAAAAGATAGTGACTCGCTACCTGATTACGAAGTTTTGGACGCACTGCTAGAGGCCTATGTGTCAGGTGACATGGGTGCGAGCGAATTAGTTGCCGCTGGCTTTGAGCCCAGCCTCGTCGACCGAGTCTTACGGCTAACAGATGCCGCTGAATATAAGCGTAGACAGTCGCCTCCGGGCACCAAAATATCGTTACGGGCTTTTGGTCGCGATCGCCGACTACCAATCACAAGTGGCTGGCAGGAGCCAAACCAAGCCTAAGTACTTCGACTATAGAAGCAGTACTGGCTGAACCATCGGCCGGTGTTAGGCGCAACATCTTCAACCACACCATCGGCCCGACCAGCAAGGCGATCGTGGCCTCAATATCTAGGTCACCCCGCAATTGCCCCTGCGACACCCCTCGCTCCAAATAGGTGCTCAGGCGAAGGTGACGCGGCCGAATAACCCGCTCCGCCACCATTTCCTGTAACTGGGGATGGCGTGAGCCTTCACTTAATACCCTGATCATGATGCGGCTTCTCAAAGAATCCGGTGAAGCCTCCCGGATCTCGTCAAGTAACTGGGTGAGGACATCCCAGAAATCACCATCGCTAGGGGCCAGCTGCACGTCTTCGTCGAATTGCCTCATGGCGTGCGCGAGCAGCTCATCTCGATTTGCGAATCGACGATAGATGGTCGCCTTACTTACTCCGGCGCGTGCTGCCACTGCCTCAATCGAGAAACGTTCGAAGCCCTCATCGGCAAATAGCTCTAACGCCGCGGTATCAATGGCTGCATCGGCGATACAGCTGCGCGGTCGACCCTTGGCGCTCACCAGCTTCGGTGCAGACACAGTTACGCCGGATCCTTGCTTGCCGGATCCTTGCCTGTGGGGTACTCACTCTGAGCCTGCTCGCGATACTCCTTCGCCTCGGTTTGGACTAAAGCATCGGCGGGGTCTACCGGAGTCGGGGAATCACCCACCTCAGTTTTCTTGGTGAGCGGGGTGATGTGGGGCAAGCCAAATCCGACTACGAGCACCGCAACAATGACCACGATGACGGAAATCAACGAAGTTAGGTGGCTGGCCGCCAAGAAATCTGCGTACGCAGCCTCCCGAACGGTATTAACTACAGTTGCCGGTAACCCATTGGCCGTGGCTTGGTCAAGGACTCCCATGGTGGCGATCACCGACTCTGACGCAGCCTGCTTGGCCGCCTCCGGGAATTCAGGGGGCATCTGAGTCAGCGAATCCTTCAAATTTGCCGCGTACTGAGTGGCCAGCACGGTGCCAACAATCGCGACGCCGAGCGCTCCGCCAACCTGGCGGACGGTGTTCTGCACCGCGGATCCAGCACCGGCACGCGCGAGCGGTAACACATTTTGCATAACCGTGGACGCCGGAGCGATGACATTACCCATACCGAGGCCGAAAATGAAGAACACGACCAGAAGCATCCAAATTGGGGTATCAAGTTGCAAGAAGAGCAGACCAAGTAGCGCTAGAGATACCAGTATCAGCCCGCCGGTCATAACTTTTCGGTAACCAAATCTCAGGACCGTCTTAGCGCTGCGCGGTGCGGCGATTATCTGGCCGAGAGCGAATGGCACGAAACAAAGGCCCGCTATCAAAGTGTCGTAACCACGCAGGATTTGCAGGTAGAACGGCAAGGTGAAGGTGATGCCAGAGAGTGCGAAAAAAGCTAATGAAACCGCTACCAAACTGACCGCATACCCCCGATTGCGAAATAGGGAGACATCGAAACTGGAATGGTCACTGCGTGCTTCCAGGTAAAGAAACAGGGCAATGACAGCAATACCGCCTAACACCGGAATTACCACACCGGGATCAAGCCAATTCTTGGTTGATGATGCATGGATGATGCCGTAGATCAATGCGGTTAGGCCGATAACAGAAAGCGCCAGGCCTTGCAGGTCGAGGCGTCGCGGATTTGGATCCTTGGTCTCGGGCACCACTCGAATTATCGCGATAAGGCCAACAATGACAATCGGCACATTGACCAAGAACACCGAGCCCCAGTCATTACCGGTCACCCAATTGGACCACTGCGGATTTTGAAGCAGTACCCCACCGAGGATCGGGCCAAGTGCCACGGCCGCACCCACCGCACCCGCCCAAGCACCGATGGCCTTGCCCCGCTCATGCGGGGGGAAGACAACTGTGATGATGGCCAAAGTGGTTGGCATTACCGCCGCACCACCCACCCCCATTACTGCACGAAAGCCGATGAGCATGCCGGCACTGGAAGAGAACGCACAGATAGCCGAGGCCGAAGCAAATAGCACCAAGCCAACAATCAGGATCTTCTTCCGCCCGAACCGATCCCCAAGTACACCCCACGTAAATAGCAAGGCGGCAAAAGCCAAGACATAGGAGTCCACCGCCCAAACCAGCTCACCTTGGCTGGCATTTAGATCCCGCTGAATGGTTGGCAGCGCGATATTCAAAATGGTGTTGTCGAGCACCACGACCAGCAGGCTGACCACCAGCACACCAAGAATTGCCCAGCGCCGCGGGTGCCCCTCACCCGATGTCATCCACGCCTCGTTGGCCTTGGCCGGCACCGGCATTTAATCTCCTTATTGATTACTCGCTTACCTATTCTAATTCGAAACGTTACCGTATCGTATTTGTATTCGGGGCGCCAGTAGCCAAATCAAGTCAATCCATGCCATGCTTATCCAGTCCGGGGACTCCGTGGGGAGCCTCGAGATTGGAGCGCATCATGGAATCAACCCGCACGCCCATCGTGAGCACTGCAAATCAGCAGGCTATCTACGGATCTGATCCACAACGCCGGATCACCATGCGTGATCTCCAGGTGGCAACAGATAAAGGCCAGCGTTGGCCGATGATCACCGCTTATGACGCGCTGTCAGCGGGCGTATTCGATGACGCCGGCATCCCGGCGCTACTCGTTGGTGACTCGGCGGGCATGGTGGT
Source organism: Bifidobacterium breve (assembly GCA_945900705.1). Classification (GTDB taxonomy): domain Bacteria; phylum Actinomycetota; class Actinomycetes; order S36-B12; family S36-B12. The sequence continues at coordinate 6,286 of CAMDKJ010000072.1, forward strand.
TTTCGGCCACGACACAACTATCTCGGTGAGCGTCGATGAACTTGTCATGTTGGTTCGCGCCGTGGTGAAGGGCTCTAAGCGCGCCCTCGTGGTAGCCGACCTGCCATTTGGCAGCTACCAGGCCTCGCCGGCTCAAGCGCTGGAAACTGCGGTTTTCTTTATGCAAAAGGGCGGCGCCCACGCGGTCAATCTTGAAGGCGGCGCAGCGGTGCTCCCCCAGATTGAGCTGCTCGCAAATTCCGGAATCTCAGTAATAGGTCATTTGGGCCTAACCCCCCAGTCGGTCAATCTGCTCGGTGGCTATCGGGTGCAAGGCCGGGGCGAAAGTGGCGAAACACTGCTGCGCGATGCCAAAGCCATGCAGGCCGCCGGCGCTACCGCAGTGGTTCTCGAACTGGTGCCGGCCGATCTTGCCGCTCGAGTCAGTGAAGTTCTGACCATTCCAACAATTGGTATCGGTGCCGGACCACATACCGATGCTCAGGTCTTAGTTTGGCAAGATCTTGTCGGCTTGACGGCCGGGCCGGCACCTAAGTTCGTCAAGCGCTATGCAGATCTGCGCTCGATCATGACCGAGGCGGTAAGTGCTTGGGCAAATGACGTCGCCAGTGGTGCTTATCCGACCGAAGAGCACACCTACAAATAGTGGTTCAAATGTCGGTGATGCGAACCCCGGTGTGCGCCTTGTAACGACGATTCATTGCGATCAGGTTCGCGGTCAGCGCCTCAACCTGATGGCAGTTACGCAACCGGCCCGCAAAGATCCCCCGCATGCCAGGGATGCGGTTGGCTAGGGCTTGCACAATGTCGGTCGCGGCGCGGTCATCACCGAGCACCAAGACATCGGTATCGATTGAGTCCACAGTTTCATCGAGCAGGAGTACCGCCGAGATGTGGTGGAAAGCTCCGACCACCTGGCTATCGGGTAGCAAAGTAGCGGCTTGCTGCGCGGCGGAGCCTTCATCAACGGCTATGGCAAACACCCCTTGCTTATCAAATCCGAGCGGATTTACGCAGTCAATTAGTATTTTCCCGGCCAATTCGGCCCGCAGTGAAGCCAGTAAGTCACCGTGACCATCCCAGGGGATCGCCGCGATAATTACGTCCGAAGTAGCAGCACAATCTTGGTTACTGGCACCGGTAACACCATGACCCAAACTCGCCGCTGAGTCTTGTGCACGAGTTGCATCACGCGAACCAAGGACTACTTGGTGACCCGCTATCGCTAACCGCCGCGCGAGACCTCGGCCTTGTTCACCGGTGCCACCGAGTACACCAATGCGCAAATTGGCAACGTCAGGAAGTATGCGTGGGTCAGGAGTTACTACTGCATCAGTCATAGTGCGAAATAATGTCAGATGTTGCACATAAGGACCAATCGGGGCTGGCTAATTGCGTTATTACCCGGGAAAAAAAGTGCATCGCATAGCACGCGCGCGACACGAAATGACACACCGACATGAAAATGCACGAATTTCACCATGTTTTCTGTCAGAGTTCTACTGCAGGTTCCTGCAACAGAGCTGGGACCTACGACACGGGAGGCAAACGTGGCGGCAGTAAAGAAGGCGGCCAAGAAGGCGCCGGCGAAAAAGGCAGTACGTAAGGTAGCCAAGAAGGCTGTAAAGCGCCCAGCAAAGAAGGCAGCAAAGCGCCCAGCAAAGAAGGCCGCAAAGAAGGCTGCAAAGCGCCCAGCAAAGAAGGCAGCAAAGCGCCCAGCAAAGAAAGCCGCAAAGCGCCCAGCAAAGAAGGCAGCAAAGCGCCCAGCAAAGAAAGCCGCAAAGCGCCCAG
>CAMDKJ010000073.1 GCA_945900705.1 Bifidobacterium breve
GAATCAATTAGATCAACGGCGGCGAAGATCGAGATAAATCCTTCTTCACCGAGCACCAGTCGGTCCTTCAGTAAGTTCTCCGTGACATCACCCACGCTTGAGCCGTCAACATAAACAAAGCCGACGGGTACGTAGCCGGTAATGGACGCCTTTCCATCAACGAGGTCAATAACCATGCCATCGTCAGCCAATAAGATTCGGTCCGCGGCGATTCCGACGCCGCGGGCTATTTCAGCATTTGCCCGTAGGTGGCGCCACTCACCGTGAACCGGCAGCACGTGCCTTGGCTTGACGATGTTGTACACATAACGCAACTCACCGGCTGCGGCATGACCTGAGACATGCACCAGCGCATTGCCCTTGTGGATGATATGCGCACCGAGTTTTGATAGTCCATTGATCACCCGGAACACCGCGTTCTCATTGCCCGGGATCAATGAAGAAGCAAGAACAATGGTGTCAGTTGGCCCGACACTAATTGGGTGATCTCGGTTGGCTATGCGCGAGAGCACCGCCATCGGTTCCCCCTGTGAACCGGTGCAGATCAGCACGGTCTCATCGTCAGGCAAATCCGCGAGGTCATCAACCGCAACCAAGAGCCCGCCTGGAATCTGTAGGTATCCAAGATCCCGGGCGATACCCATATTTCGAATCATGGATCGACCCACCCACGCCACTTTTCGGCCATGCAGTGCAGCCATGTCGATCACCTGTTGCACTCGGTGAATATGTGATGCGAAGGATGCCACGATGATGCGGCCTTCGGCCCGGAGAAATACCGCATCCAAAACCGGGACGATATCGCGCTCACTGGGGACAAAACCCGGGACTTCGGCATTGGTGCTGTCGATCATCAATAGATCAACCCCGGCGTCACCAAGTCGGGCGAATCCGTTGAGGTCGGTAATCCTCATATCTAGTGGCACTTGATCCATTTTGAAGTCACCGGTATGAAGCACCACACCGGCCGGCGTGGTTATCGCAACCGCAAGTGCATCAGGTATGGAGTGGTTGACAGCCAAGAATTCAAGACTAAATGGACCAAACTTCTCGCGCTGGCCTTCTTTAACATCAAGGGTCACCGCTTTGATGCGGTGCTCCTTCAATTTGGCTTCGAGTAGTGCGAGAGTCAGGCGCGAACCAAGCAAAGGAATATCTTCACGCAACCGCAATAAATATGGTACTGCGCCGATGTGGTCTTCGTGGCCGTGCGTTAGAACAACACACTCGATATCAGCAAGGCGTTCCTTGATCGGCCCAAAATCAGGCAGAACCAGATCCACCCCTGGTTGTGACTCTTCAGGAAAGAGCACTCCGCAATCGACAATCAGCAACCGACCATCGAATTCAAAGACCGACATGTTACGACCAATTTCACCCAAACCACCTAGTGCGAAAATTCGCAATCCGCCAGTTGGCAATGCGGGTGGGGAAGGTAGTTCACTTCTACTCATCGGAGAACCCGCTGACCAAGCCGGCGGCAAGATCAGCGCGCAGCACGGCCAATTGCGCCGCGCTCGCATCAACCAAGGGCAACCGCACCGGGCCGGCGGGAAGGCCGAGCTCACCGAGCGCCGCCTTAATCAAAATTACCCCTTGGGTACGAAACACCCCGGTGTACACCGGTAGCAAACTCTGATTAATTTCACGGGCTTTCGTTACGTCGCCAGCGGCATAGGCCATTGCCATCTGCTTAAGCCGATCTCCGACTAAGTGACCAACAACTGAGATCATCCCGGCGGCACCAAGTGCAAGTAGCGGCAGATTCAAAATATCGTCACCGGAGTACCAAGCTAGGTCGGTTCGTGCCATCCCCCATTGGCTCGCGTCGAGATCACCCTTAGCGTCCTTATAGGCAATAACCCGCGGATGCTCGGCGATGCGAACCAAGGTTTCAGTTTCGATCGCCACCCCGGTGCGCTTTGGGATGTCATAGACAATAAGTGGAAGATCTGTTGCATCAGCTATCGCTTTAAAATGCTGGATAAGTCCCTCTTGCGGCGGGCGGTTGTAGTACGGACTGACCGCCATCACCGCGTGGGCACCAACTTTTAGGGCACCCTTGGCGCTGAACACCGAGTGGGCCGTGTCATTTGACCCGACTCCGGCAACCAACGTCGCACGATCCCCAACGGCCTCAACTACCACCCGGATCAGATCGAAGTTTTCTTCATCAGTTGTCGTGGCTGACTCACCGGTGGTGCCATTGATGATCAAGCCGTCGTGCGCCAAGTTGTCAACCAGATGGGTGGCCAAACGCTGGGCACCAGCAAGGTCAACACTGCCATCGGCATGCATCGGGGTGATCATCGCCGTCAACATCACCCCAAAGGGGTGGCTAGCAGTACTAGGACCGGGCATGGGTGAAGGCTATCGTCAAGGCGCAACGCGCCCAGCGGCGACAAACGCTGCATGCGTAAGGGGCATCAACTCCGCCCACTTCTCCTCATACTTTTCAGCCACCATCTCGATCTCGCGCTGCGGGTACGACGGGTACTGGGAGGCCTCCGCCTTGCGCCTAAGGGACAGGAAATTCATCAGCGCCCGAGCGTTCATGGTCACATATGCGCTCGAATAAATCGAAACCGGAAGCACCATGCGCGCCACCTCGCGGGCGATGCCGGCCGCTAGTAAATCTTGGTAAGCCACATAGGACTGCCGGCAAGACTCACGCATAGTGGATTCGATCAAATCGTATTGCCCATCATCTCCGGGTAAAAATTCGTAAGAGCCCGTCTTACCGACCTGAAGTACATTGCGCGTTCGATCAGGAACATAAAAAACCGGCTGCAACTCGCGGTAGCGGCCCGACTCCTCGTTATAACTGGCAACCCGATGGCGCATATGCTCACGCCAGACAAAAATTGGTGCCTGCACGAAGAAGGTCATTGAATTGTGTTCGAATGGGCTACCGTGACGCTCGCGCATCAAATAACTGATCAGCCCTTTAGCCGAGGCGGGGTCGGCGTTTAGATCATCGAGTGATTGCTCACCGACGGTTGACACCCGGGCCGCGAAGGCTACATCGGCGTCACTTGCGCCCGCTCGAACTAGTTCTACGGTGACGTCGCTGCGAAATAGCAGCTCGGGAATCTCAATCACGTGGGTCACCCTATCGGGGAGCAGGACCGAAACCGGTGTTGGTGCGCGCGTCTACGACACGGCACAATGTATTCGTGCCGACCGGAGTAAGACCTGCCCGAACCTCAGATGTTGATGACATCGCTGCGGTCCAAATCCGGTCTTGGCAGGTTAACTACTCGAGTATTTTGCCCGCGGCTGAACTTGCAGCCCTTGATCGAGGTGACCTAGCTCTCACTTGGGCATCAGGAATCTTGAACCCCCCGACACCAAACCACCGCCTCATGGTCGCACTCGATGGCTCAAGTGGCTCCGATGCGCTGGTCGGCTACGCCGCCTTCGGACCCAGTAATGATCCAGATGCTGGCCCCACCACCGCAGAGTTGCTCGCCCTAGTTGTTGATCCGGATTGCATACGTCAAGGGCATGGGTCAAGGCTCCTGGCTGCCACCGTTGATCATTTGCGTGCTAGCGGAAGCCAGACACTAATTACTTGGCTCCCGTTGGCCGATGAACTTTCAAGGGCATTTTTCCTCGCAAGTGGTTGGGGCCCGGACTCGGCATACCGCGATCGCTTCATCAGCGATGACACAGTGCTGCGCGAAGTGCGACTGGTAACCGATATCGGGATCGAGTCTTCGGAGTAAAGAATAGCCCGGCGGTCCCCCGTGCCCGCCGGCCTGCACCTAAATTCGCGCGCTTTCAGGCTAACAGCGCACCCCGGCTTTGTCCCCGTTTCGGGAGTTACTGGGCAGGTTTTGCTCGCGCCCCCTCACGCTAAGCACTTAATCCGCGACTTGAATAAGTACACCCGGGTTCATGATCCCCGTTGGGTCAAGCTCAGATTTGATGGCCCTCAATAGCCCCATCCCAACCGGGCCAACTTCGGCACCTAGCCATGGTGCGTGATCGCGGCCAATAGCGTGGTGGTGGGTAATTGTGCCCCCTGCCGAATGCAATGCAGAACTAATCGCTGCTTTCGCTGCCACCCAACGTTTGATGGAGCCTGCTCCTCCGCTATCGATTACGGTGAAGTAAAGCGAGGCTCCCGTCTCATAGACATGCGAGATATGCGACATGACATACGGGGTGTGTTCAGGGTCAACCAGCGCGGCAAGAGCTGCCCGCCGTGCAACCTCATGAAGCTTGGGCAGTTCGACCCAAGAGGTTGCGGTCTCGAAGGTTTCAACCAGGTAGCCACTGTCTAGCAGCGTGTCACGTAAGTAAGGGCCCGAGTACCGGCCATGCTCCCAAGTTGAACCTACGCCCTTGCCTATCGAAACTACGCCGAACTTCTTCAAAACCGCCCACGCAGCATCGCGCCGCGCGGTCAAAATCGCCGCGGAATGCTCCTCCCAGCCCATAATCAAGAGTGCACCCTGGCCTACTCCGCGGGCTGCTAAATACCGGTCAAATATTTTGCGTTTAACTCCTACGGGCCCCGACATCGCAAGTGTTGCAACGGTTTCTGCCTCATCCGAAAGCCGTATCACCGCACTGGTTAACCCAAGTTGAGCCAGCTCGCGGCAGGCATCAATACCTGCTGCAAGGCTAGGGGCAATCGCCCCTTCATAGCGACGGGCGATCGCAAGGCGCCGCACCCGCAGGGTGATTTCGGTGATGACGCCAAATGCTCCCTCGCTTCCAAGGGCAAGTTGCATCAAGTTTGGCCCAGCAGCACTCGCCGGCACCCGGCCCGCGGACCAAGTGCCAATTGGCGTGGCGAGAGTCACCGACTCAATCATGTCGTCAATTCGGCCATAACCAGTTGATGCTTGCCCGGCGGATCGAGTTGCCGCATACCCGCCGATGCTCGCACGCTCCCATGACTGAGGTAGGTGACCAAGGGTGAACCCGCGGGCGCCCAGCAGGCGTTCTAGAACCGGCCCGGTCATTCCCGGTTGCACTCGTACCAGACCCGACACCTCATCTAGTGAGACGAGAGCACTGAGTTCGTCCAAACTGATAACGATGCCAATCGGGTCGGCTGGTCTGGTGACTCCCCCAACAACCGAGGTGCCCCCGCCATACGGCACCACCGATATCCGGTGCGCAACGCAGATGCGAAGCACCTCCAACACTTGATCATGGCTTGTTGGCTGCAACACGGCGGCTGGCACGGTGCTGGTATCGGCGCCACGCCGGTGGAGCATGTCGACATAAGACATCCCTCGGCTGTGTAGCAGCCGGGCCATGGGATCAAGTAGTACCTGCGACTCACCGACCGCAGCAATCAAGGCCGCGAGCACGGCGGCCGGGAGCCTGAACTCCGGGACCAAATCCTTGGCCACCGGTGTCAGCGCAACGGGCACACCGGCTCCAACCTGGGATTCCAAGAACGCCTGGGCGAGCTGGCTCAGGGCCACCGGCTTAGGCGACCTCCCCCAACGGGTGAACCGATCAGTGCTGTCCGGGGTCAGTGCTAGGGGGTTAACGGTCACTATGAAAGCCTGACACATATGAGCGTGGACTTCCTCCCGGTGGGTGATCCACTGGCCGACCTCTCCCCCGCGCGCCGCCGCCAAGATGTTAGCGCCCTCGCGACCACCGTTTTTGACGTCATTGTCATTGGCGGTGGCATCACCGGAGCAGGGATAGCGCTAGATGCCGCAACCCGCGGCCTTTCGGCCGTGCTACTCGAGTCCAATGATCTGGCATTTGGCACTTCGAGGTGGTCGAGCAAGTTGGTGCACGGAGGCCTTCGGTATCTAGCAAACGGACAAGTTGATGTCGCCTGGGAGAGCGCCGTAGAGCGCGGCCACCTGATGACAAATATCGCCCCCCATCTAGTGCACGCGCTCGCACAAGTGGTGCCGATCATGAACGACACCAGCTTTGGCTCAGCGGTTCTGACTCGCGCGGGCTTCGCGGCCGGTGATGCACTGCGCGCACTTTCTCGTACCAGCAGACAGGTGCTGCCCGGGGCACATGTAATTAGCCCCGCAAAGACCCGCCGATTGCTGCCGGCCATTGATGGTGCGCGGGTGCGCGGTGGGTTATTGGCTTGGGATGGACTCTTGGAAGACGATGCCCGCCTAGTGGTCGCGGTTGCCCGAACAGCCGCCGCCTACGGTGCACGGATTCTTACCGGATACCGAGTCTTGTCCGCCGACGGTATGAGTGTCAGCGTCGTCAACGACGAGAATGAGCAAATCGAGGTACACGCCAAACACGTGATCAGTGCAACAGGGGTTTGGGCTGAAGCATTTGACCCCCAGGTCGTAATCACCCCATCGCGCGGGACCCATGTGGTGCTGCGCGCTGAGACATTGCAACGACCGCGAGCCGCGATGACAATTCCAGTCCCTGAAATGCACGGGCGCTACTGCTTTGTATTGCCCAGACCAGATGGTCTACTACTTGCGGGTATCACCGATATTGATGAACCCGGCCCGATTGCCGATGTGCCGTACCCACCCCAGGAGGACATCAACTGGATCTTGGCGCAAGTTTCCCGCGTGTTGCAGACTCCGGTCACCGCAAGTGACGCCGTGGGAGCCTTCACCGGGCTGCGCCCATTAGTGGCACCACCACAAGCCCCTAATGGTGAGACCTCAGACATCTCGCGCCGACACTTGGTACGCCGCGGCGAAAGCGGTGTCATCACGGTAACCGGGGGCAAACTCACGACGTACCGACGAATGGCCCAAGATGCCGTCGATCTGATCAGTGACAAACCCTGCCGAACCACGCAGGTCGCTCTCGTAGGCGCCGGGGCAGCACCTCCCGCACTAGCGCTACCCGCCCGTTTGATCCGTCGATATGGTGCCGAGGCCGCGCGGGTTGCCTCACTTGCCGATGAACACCCTGAGCTGCTTGAACCGCTTACCCCGGAAGTCGGGGTCCGCGGTGTTGAACTGGTTTTCGCGGTTCGCTGCGAAGGTGCCCGTTCAATTCACGATGTTCTAGAACGGCGGACCCGGCTCTCAATGGTGCCTAGTGACCTTGCTGCCGCAGCGCCACGTGCGAAGGAAATCCTTGACGAATACACCTGAGGGCAGTAAGCGGCCAATAACTACAAGTGCAATAGGCATCGGCCTGGCAACCGGCGCATATGGGCTTTCCTTCGGCGCCATTAGCGTTGCTAGCGGGCTGAGCGCACTGCAGACCCAGACACTTTCACTACTCATGTTCACCGGGGCCTCTCAGTTTGCGCTAGTTGGAGTCCTGGGGGCTGGCGGTGGCGCAATAGCCGCCGTACTGACCGCCTGGCTTCTGGGCGCCCGTAACGGACTGTATGCCTTGCATCTTGCCCCAACTTTGAACTTACGCGGACTGCTCAAGCCGGTGGCCGCTCAATTAACAATTGATGAATCAACCGCGATGTCAATCGCAAATGATCACACCCCGACCCATAGCCGTCACGCATTTTGGGTAACTGGAATTTCGGTTTACCTACTTTGGAATATCGGCACGCTACTTGGGGCACTCGGAGCCTCGGCAATCGGTGACCCAGCGGTACTCGGCCTCGATGCGGCAATACCGGCCGGCTTTCTCGCTCTTCTTTGGCCCAGGTTGCGCGATCGCACCGCTTGGGCAATCGCCGCTGGGGGTGCGACAGTCGCGCTGGTTCTGACGCCACTAACACGCTCAGGAGTGCCGGTTCTTGCCTCTGCACTAATTGCCGTTTTCGCCGGATACCGCTTACGGGATCGAACATGATTTGGGCCGCGGTTCTGCTCGGGTCACTCGGGTGCTATCTGGAAAAGCTCCTTGGTTTCATTTTGCCACCGACACTCCTTGACCGTCCAATGATTAGAAGTGTCGCGGCACTATTACCTATTGCAATGCTCTCTGCGCTGGTTGCGGTACAAACATTTGGCGACGGACAATCACTGGTCATCGATGCCCGCGTCGCAGGTGTTGCGGTTGCCGTTGTAGCACTATTACTGCGTGCACCATTCCTGGTGATCGTACTCGTTGCTGCAATTAGTGCCGCACTTCTACG
>CAMDKJ010000074.1 GCA_945900705.1 Bifidobacterium breve
CGAAGTGTCGGAAATTTCTTGACAGTTCGATCAGTAACCGATGCCAGCTGTGCCGCAGTATCGAGGATCAAGCAAGCGGAATCAACATCAAGGTCACCAGCTGAAAGCAGATGCCGCATCTAACTCGCACCGCCTTCGATGGTGACTTCATCGAAATCGTCGAACTCGAATAGCCGAACCCGCACCTGCTCGGCTAGTGCAGTTGGTAGGTTCTTGCCAACATAATCAGCACGAATCGGCAATTCGCGGTGCCCTCGGTCAACCAGAGCAGCAAGTTGAACGGCCCGTGGGCGCCCAATGTCATTAAGTGCATCAAGTGCAGAACGAACCGTACGCCCAGAAAAAAGCACGTCATCAATCAGGACAACAACTTTGTCATCAATACCACCGGTGGGGATCGCAGTCGGTTCTAATGCGCGAGCTGGGCGTAGCCGTAAGTCATCGCGGTACAAGGTGACATCAAGGGCGCCTACCGAGACCGTGTCACCTTCAATGCTTTCGATTGCAGCCGCGATGCGCCGCGCCAAGAACACGCCGCGGGTAGGAATACCTAGCAAGATGAGATCGGCTGCGCCCTTATTGCGCTCAACAACCTCATGGGCGATGCGCCTAATAGCTCGACCAATATCGCCAGCATCTAGCACCACTGACCGTGCAGAATCCATAAAAATGGACCCCCTTCCCCGTCTCACTGAACGGGCTTAAAGGACGTCTAACAGTCGTACCTTAGCGCAAGTACCCTATTAATCGCTCAGCCACTCGGGCCGGACCCGATTATATGCACCCGCATACCGTTGGTGGTGCCCGGTATACCCGGTGGCACACCAGCGACTATGACAACACGCTCACCAGCGCTCGCTCGGCCGATTTCTAGCAAGGCACGGTCAACCTGCGCCACCATGTCGTCGGTGTGCATGACGCCAGCCACCAAGAAAGTCTCGACTCCCCACACTAAAGAAAGTTGACTGCGCACCCGAGCATTCGGGGTGAAGGCAAGTAGTGGAGTCTGATTGCGCCAGCGTGCAATTAGGCGCGCCGATAGACCGGTCTCAGTGAATGCGATTAGGTGGCTCGCCTCGATCTCATCGGCGACATTGACGGCAGCATGGGTAAGTGCCCGCGCAGTTGAACATTGGCGCTCACCACCTAATTCGGGCAGCGAGTCTAGAGCCTCTAATTCAACGTGCTCAATGATTCGCGCCATGGTCTCGACAACCAAACTTGGGTGTTCACCGATGCTGGTCTCGCCCGAGAGCATTAAGGCATCGGCGCCATCTAGCACCGCATTTGCGACATCGCTCACCTCCGCGCGAGTGGGCCGGGTAGCGGAAATCATCGAATCAAGCATCTGGGTTGCGACAATTACCGGCTTAGAGAGTTCGCGGCATAATTGAATCGCACGCTTTTGTACCAGGGGCACCGCCTCCAGCGGTAATTCAACACCGAGATCACCTCGGGCCACCATAATGCCACCAAAAGCCTCAACGATTTCGACAAGATTGTCTACCGCCTGCGGCTTTTCGATCTTAGCGAGCACGGGCAGGCGCACACCTTCTTCATCCATGATGCGATGTACATCTTCGATATCGGCCGCTGAGCGCACAAAGGAAAGCGCGATCATGTCGGCTCCGATGCGAAGGGCCCACCGCAAATCTGCGATATCCTTCTCTGACAGCGCCGGCACGCTCACCGCAACACCTGGTAAATTAAAACCCTTGTTATCCGATACTCGGCCACCTTCGATAACCCGCGTTACGACGCGCGGCCCATCAACTGCAGTTACTTCCAGGGTGATCCGGCCATCATCAACCAGCACCCGATCCCCTGGGTGCACATCACCGGGTAGCCCTAAGTACGTGGTAGAAACCATGGAAGCATCACCGGGCACGACTTCGGTCGTGACGGTAAATTCTGCCCCGACCTCAAGTAGCACCGGCCCGGATGCGAAGCGGCCCAGCCGGATCTTCGGCCCTTGCAGATCGACCAGAACCCCAACCCCCCGGCCCGCCTCATCGGCGCCCTGCCGCACCGCCGCGTAGACCTCGGTGTGCTCCGCATGCTCCCCGTGCGAGAGGTTTAGGCGCGCAACATCCATGCCGGCGGCAATCAGAGCGCGAATACTCTCCAAGGATGAAGTTGCGGGGCCTAATGTGACAACAATTTTCGCTCGACGCATGCTTTAGATCCTATCCCAAGACCCTGTAAGCGCTGTCATACCACGAGCGGCCGCGCCGTTGCCGCTATCGGGGCCGGCAGGTTAGTGGTACCCGTTAGGTACTTATCCACCGCGGCTGCACTGGCCCGGCCTTCGGCTATTGCCCAGACAATTAGTGACTGCCCGCGCCCAGCATCACCGCAGACGTATACCCCTTCGACATCGGTGCGGTAATCCGGATAGCGCTTTACCAGGCCGCGGTCATCAAGGTCCAAGCCCAACTGTGCTATTACCGAACCCGGTTCTGGACCGGTAAAACCCATCGCCAGGAGTACGACATCTGCCGGCAGTTCACGGGTTGATCCAGCAACCGGCTGGAATGCCCCGTCGGACATCTCCACATCCACGATTCGCAGTGCCGCCAACTGCCCGCTGCCGTCATCAAGGAAGGCCTCGGTAGACACGGCAAATAGTCGTTCGCCGCCTTCTTCATGGGCACTGGAAGTGCGGTAGGTCATCGGATAGGTGGGCCATGGCTGGGTGCCCGGTCGAGCAGCCGGCGGCACCGGCAAGATCTCCAACTGAGTTACCGATGCAGCGCCTTGACGGTGCGCGGTACCAAGGCAATCTGCACCGGTGTCGCCGCCGCCGATGATCACCACGTGCTTACCGCTCATATCAAGTGGCGAACGAGTCAAATCACCCTCTTGCACCCGGTTAGCCAACGGCAGTACTTCCATAGCTTGGTACACCCCGCGAAGTTCACGTCCGGCAATTGGCAGCTCACGCCACTTAGTCGCACCTATCGCCAAGACCACCGCGTCGTAGCGTCGCCGCAGGTCCTCGCCGGTGATATCAATCCCGACATCAACTCCGGCGCGGAATTTAACACCTTCGTTAATAAGTTGATCCAGCCTCTGATCAAGATGGCTCTTTTCCATCTTGAACTCTGGGATGCCATAACGCAGGAGCCCGCCGATGCGGTCTGCCCGCTCATATACCGCAACCGTATGCCCGGCTCTGGCCAATTGCTGGGCTGCTGCCAAACCGGCGGGGCCAGAGCCGATAACCGCGACCGTCTTACCCGATAGTCGCTCGGGTGGCTGCGGAGTAACCCAGCCCTGCTCCCAGGCTCTGTCAATAATCGAGACTTCAACCTGCTTGATAGTCACCGCATCAGAATTGATGCCAAGAACGCAAGAGGTCTCACACGGCGCCGGGCAAAGGCGACCGGTGAATTCAGGAAAATTATTGGTCGCATGTAACCGCTCACTGGCCGCCCGCCAATCCCCGCGCCACACCAGTTCATTCCACTCGGGAATCAAATTGCCCAGTGGGCACCCGTTATGACAGAACGGGATACCGCAGTCCATGCATCGGCCGGCTTGTTTCTCCAACCGGTCTGCGCCGAACTCCTGATATACCTCACGCCAATCCTGTAAACGAATATCAACAGGGCGCCGGATCGGGAGTTCGCGGTCCGATGTCAAAAACCCCTTAGGATCAGCCACGATTTCCTCCCACTAGCAGCGTTTCTGGGTTAAGCCCCTCGGTCAACGCCTGCTCACTTAGCGCTAGTACGCGCTTCAAATCCTTCGGCATGATCTTGGTGAATCGGTCACCACTTGCCGACCAATCCTCAAGTAGCAATCGCGCGACCTCGGATTGCGTTGCCTCAAAATGGTCACGAATGATCAATTGCAACTCGACTAAATCTGCGACCGAGAGTGGATCAAGATCAACCATTTCGGGGTTAACCATCCCCGGCAGTAGATCCAAGACATACCCGATACCGCCGGACATCCCAGCGCCCAGGTTGCGTCCGGTACTACCCAAAACCACTACGCGTCCACCTGTCATGTATTCGCAGGCATGATCGCCAACACCTTCGACTACCGCGGTTACCCCCGAGTTACGGACACAAAAACGTTCACCGACTCGTCCGCGCAGAAAGATCTCACCGCTGGTGGCGCCATATCCAATTACGTTTCCGGCGACGATGTTCGACTCGGCCACAAATGTGGCCTTGGGGTCCGGATGCACCACAATCCGGCCACCTGAAAGCCCCTTGCCTACATAGTCATTAGCGTCACCGACAAGGCGAAGGGTTACCCCTGCTGGGATAAAAGCCCCGAAGGATTGCCCAGCCGAACCCACAAATGTCAAGTCGATCGTCCCATCGGGTAACCCCGCACCACCATAGCGACGTGTCACCTCCGACCCCAACATCGTGCCGACAGTGCGATTAACATTGCGTATTGCCAAGTGAGCCCGCACCGGCTCGGCACGCTCCAACGCTGGTGCGCAAAGTGAAATCAATTCAACATCCAGGGCCCGGTCTAGTCCGTGGTCCTGTGAAACCTGCTGGTGGCGCGGTGCATTTGGATCGCCAGCAGGCACATGCAAAATGGGCTCTAGATCAAGGCCCGCCGTCTTCCAATGCCTGACAGCATTTTCGATATCCAAGAATTCAGCGTGACCGACTGCGTCCGCTAATGTGCGAAAACCCAGTTCAGCTAAATATTCGCGGACCTCTTCGGCGATGAACTCGAAGAAAGTCTCGACGAACTCCGGCTTACCCGTAAAGCGCTCACGGAGAATTGGGTTCTGGGTCGCAACTCCGACCGGGCAGGTGTCGAGGTGACAAACCCGCATCATGACACACCCCATTACGACAAGTGGAGCAGTCGCAAATCCGAATTCCTCGGCACCGAGTAGCGCAGCAATAACAACATCGCGCCCAGTCTTCAGCTGACCATCTGTTTGAACAACAATCCGGTCCCGGAGCCCGTTCAGCATCAGAGTTTGCTGCACCTCCGCCAGCCCCAACTCCCACGGTGAACCCGAATGCTTGAGTGACGTGAGAGGCGAAGCACCGGTGCCCCCGTCATGACCAGAAATCAGTACAACATCAGCGTGCGCTTTAGCCACGCCCGCAGCAACAGTACCCACGCCAACTTCGGACACCAACTTCACGTGAATACGAGCCCGTGGGTTCGCGTTCTTCAAGTCATGGATCAATTGGGCGAGATCTTCAATCGAATAGATGTCATGGTGCGGTGGCGGTGAGATCAGGCCTACCCCGGGAGTGGAATGCCGAGTCTTGGCGATCCACGGGTAAACCTTGTAGCCCGGCAACTGGCCGCCTTCGCCAGGCTTTGCGCCCTGGGCCATTTTGATTTGAATGTCATCGCTGTTCACTAAATAATCACTCGTTACTCCAAAACGACCCGATGCAACCTGCTTAATGGCAGAGCGCTTCGAATCCCCGTTTGGCATCACTTCATAGCGTTCGGGGTCTTCTCCCCCCTCCCCAGTATTGGACTTCGCACCCATGCGGTTCATCGCTATCGCCAAAGTCTCGTGGGCTTCGGCGGAGATAGACCCGTATGACATGGCTCCGGTGGAGAACCGTTTAATGATTGAGGCGGCCGACTCCACTTCATCAAGTGGCACCGCGGGTCTTAATCCGGCTCGCATCGTGAAAAGCCCACGCAATGTCATCAGGCGCTCTGATTGGACATTTACCCCGGCAGTGTATTGCCGGAAAATATCGAACCGCTTATTCCGCGTTGCATGCTGAAGTCGAAATACCGCCTCGGGATCGAATAGGTGCGGTTCACCCTCGCGTCGCCACTGGTACTCACCACCAACATTCAAGGTTCGGTGCGCTGGCGAAATCCCCGATGGCGGATATGCCACCGCGTGACGGGCCGAGACTTCTTCGGCGAGCACATCAACGCCCACTCCACCAAGTCGAGAGGAGGTTCCGGTGAAGTAGGCATCGACCACTGCCTGAGAAAGCCCGATAGCTTCAAAGATCTGCGCGCCCCGATAAGAAGCAACGGTTGAAACTCCCATTTTACTCATCACCTTGAGCAAGCCCTTGCCGAGTGATTTGACAAGGTTGCGCATTGCGCGCTCTGGACTAATACCATCAATTAATCCACGTCTGGCTAAATCTTCCACCGACTCGACAGCCAGATATGGGTTCACCGCCGCCGCGCCGTAACCGATCAGCAGTGCTACGTGGTGTACCTCACGAACGTCCCCAGCCTCAACGAGCATGCTCACCATGGTTCGCGTTTTGGTGCGCACTAGATGGTGATGTACGGCAGCGCACAGCAGGAGCGATGGGATAGGGGCCTTGACAGCATCACTGTCGCGGTCTGAGAGCACGATGAATCTCTTGCCCTGCCGGATTACGGCGTCGACTTCATTGAAAATCTCACTTAGCCGCCGCTCTAGCGCCTCTCCCCCGCCGGCCACCGGATAAAGCCCGGAGATACGCACTCCAGCGAACCTAGGCATGGTGCCATCAGCATTGATGTGCAAGATTTTTGCTAGCTCATCATTATCGATCACCGGGAACGGAAGTACTACCTGTCTGCAGTGCCCAGCGGTTGATTCAAGCAAGTTACCGTCTGGACCGATGTGGCTTGAAAGCGAGGTGACAATCTCTTCACGAATCGCATCAAGTGGTGGGTTCGTCACTTGCGCAAATAGCTGCTGGAAATAGTCGAATAGTAATCTCGGGCGATTAGAAAGTACCGCTATTGGCGTATCTGTACCCATGGACCCAATCGGTTCGGTGCCCATTCGAGCCATCGGCTCTAGAATGATTCTGAGTTCTTCTTCGGTATAGCCAAATGTTTGCTGGCGCCGAGCCACTGAATCGTGAGTATGCACGATGTGCTCGCGCTCCGGTAACTCCTCAAGGTGCACTAAACCGGCGGCGAGCCAATCCGCATAAGGCTCGGCCGCAGCCAGTTCCGATTTGATTTCTTCATCGTCAATAATGCGCCCGGCGGCGGTGTCTACGAGGAACATTCGACCAGGCTGCAATCGACCTTTACGCACGATCGTGGCGGGATCAAAATCGAGCACCCCGGATTCAGAGGCCAGCACAACTAGCCCATCTTCGGTGACCCAATACCTACCCGGACGTAAGCCATTTCGATCCAGCACGGCGCCGATGATCGTGCCGTCGGTGAAGCACACATTCGCCGGACCGTCCCAAGGCTCCATCAACGTCGAATGAAACTCATAGAAAGCACGTCGTGCCGGATCGATATCGGGGTGATTCTCCCAAGCCTCTGGAATCATCATCAACACAGCGTGAGGCAGCGAACGACCGCCTAAATGCATCAACTCAAGTACTTCATCAAATGAGGCCGAGTCACTGCCTCCCGTAGTGCAGATCGGAAATAGCCGGGTCATATCACCGGGGATAATTGATGAAGTGAGCACGGACTCACGCGCCCGCATCCAGTTTCGGTTCCCTTGAACCGTGTTGATTTCACCATTGTGCGAGATAAACCGATACGGGTGTGCAAGTGGCCACGAAGGGAAGGTATTGGTCGAAAACCGTGAATGCACAAGGGCTAATGTCGACGTCATTTGCTCATCAGAAAGATCCGGGTAGAACGGCTCAAGTTGACCAGTGGTCAACATTCCCTTGTACACAATCGTGCGCGAGGAAAGTGAGGAGAAATAGATATCGGTATCACGCTCAGCGCGCTTTCGAACCGCATACACCTGACGATCAAGAGCCAGGCCACTTAGCCCCTGAGGTGAACTCAAGAAGAGTTGCTCGAAATTCGGCATCACGCTCTGGGCGGTCACGCCGACCAACGTTGGATCCGTAGGCACCGCACGCCAGCCCAGAACTAGTAGCCCTTCATCGCGCGCGATTCGCTCCACCGTGCTTTTGCTCGCGGCAACCTCTTCCTCAGCCTGCGGTAAGAACGCGATGCCTACCGCATATTGCCCAGCTGGCGGCAGTTCAAATG
>CAMDKJ010000075.1 GCA_945900705.1 Bifidobacterium breve
GGCATCGAGGATGACAAGATCTAGGTGGCTGATTATGGCTGCCAGCTCTGCGGCGCTGATTAGCGTGGTGTAAGCCATGTTGGGCAACCTCCGAGGGTAGGAGTGGCGCTCCTAGAGTAAGGGCATGCAGATGAACCCTCGCAGCGCGCTTGTCACCCAAGGTCGAGATCGATCCCCTAATCGCGGGATGCTTAGGGCGCTGGGCATGACGGATGCTGACTTCACCAAGGCGCAGATCGGCATCGCATCGTCCTGGAATCAGATTACCCCGTGCAACATGTCACTGCGAGATATTGCCACCGGTGTGGCTCAGGGAGTCACCGCTGGCGGTGGGTTCCCGATGGAATTCGGAACCATCACTGTCTCAGACGTCATCTCAATGGGGCATGAGGGCATGCACTTCTCGCTCGTCAGTCGTGAGGTGATCGCCGACTCAGTCGAAACGGTCATGCAGGCGGAACGTCTCGACGGCATGGTTACGTTGGCTGGATGTGACAAGAGCATCCCGGCGATGCTGATGGCGGCAGCGCGAATAGACGTCGCGAGCGTCCTGCTGTACGCCGGATCACTTCTCCCGGGCCACGTCCGGCTAACCGACGGTTCGGAGCACACTGTCAACATTGTCACGTCTTTCGAGGCGGTGGGTGCCAACGCTCGTGGACTCATGTCCGACGAGGATCTCGAGATCATCGAACGCGCCGTTTGCCCAAGTGTTGGTACCTGCGGTGGTATGTATACCGCGAACACGATGGCGAGTGCAGCCGAAGCCATGGGGATGTCATTGCCAGGTTCTTCATCCCCACCAGCCGTCGATGCCCGTCGAGATGCGCTGGCGCGAAAATCTGGGGAGGCCGTTGTTGAACTCATCCGTCGAGGAATCACCACGCGAGACATCCTCACGCGTGAATCGATTGAGAATGCGATTACCCTAGTAATGGCGCTGGGCGGATCAACTAACTCGGTGTTGCACCTGCCCGCTATCGCTCATGATTGTGGTTTTGAGTTGGACCTCGATGATTTTCAACGAATAAGTGAACGGACTCCACTATTAGCTGACCTCAAGCCATTTGGTGAGTATGTGATGTTTGATCTTGACCGCGTGGGTGGAGTGCCCGTGGTGATGCGAATGTTACTAGCAGAAGGACTGCTACATGGTGATTGCCTGACGGTTACGGGCAAGACTATCGCCGAGAATTTAGCGGATATCAATCCCCCCGCTCCCGATGGCAAGGTTGTTCGGATATATACGAATCCACTCGCCACTACCGGTGGTATCACAATTTTATCGGGTTCGATGGCTCCAGAAGGTGCCGTTGTAAAAAATGCGGGAGTACCGGTTGATGTCTTCGAAGGTGCTGCACGGGTATTCGAGCGTGAGCAATCTGCGATGGCCGCACTCGAAGATGGCACCATTCAAAAAGGCGATGTCGTCGTCATTCGCTACGAGGGCCCCAAAGGCGGCCCGGGTATGCGCGAAATGCTGATGATTACCGGGGCCATCAAGGGCGCCGGGTTGGGCAAGGACGTCATGCTCATCACCGATGGCCGGTTCTCCGGTGGCACCACCGGGCTATGCGTTGGCCACGTTGCTCCCGAGGCCGTCGATGGCGGCCCCATCGGGCTAGTTGCCAATGGGGATCGGGTCCGAATCGATATTGGCGCCCGGACTTTAGATCTACTTGTCGATGAGGCCGAACTAGCTAAGCGGGCGGCGGCATTTGTGCCGCTGCCGCACCGGTACACCAGGGGGGTCCTGGCCAAATACACCAAACTGGTGGGCTCGGCCTCCAAAGGCGCGGTCTGCGACTGAGGGGTTGGGTGGGGCCGGCGTGACAGATTGCCCGGGGACCGGTAACGTACTCCCTGTGGCAATCAAGCTTGTAGTTATTAGGCGCGCGGGCTAGACGCATACTCCGCGCGCTGCCCTCCGTCACCCACCAGGGTCGGGGGGTTTTTCATTGGAGCGGCACAATTAAGCACGGGCAGTGAGTTAATCGTCTAGGCAAGGAAGGCAGGGATCATGGGTGAGCAATCCACCGGGGCGCAGATCACCGGTGCACAGAGCCTGGTTTTAGCCCTTGAGACAGCCGGAGTTACCGACGTCTTCGGTATTCCGGGCGGGGCGATCCTGCCGCTTTACGACCCCCTGATGGACTCGAGAATCCGTCATATTCTGGTGCGCCATGAGCAAGGCGCCGGCCATGCGGCAGAAGGTTTCGCCGGAGCAACAGGCCGGGTTGGTGTCTGCATGGCGACAAGTGGGCCGGGGGCCACCAATTTGGTAACCCCGATTGCCGATGCCGCGATGGACTCCATCCCAATGGTGGCGATCACCGGGCAGGTACCCAGTGGTGCTATCGGCACCGATGCCTTCCAAGAGGCCGATATTCGCGGTATCACGATGCCGATAACCAAACACAATTACCTGGTCACCAACGCAGATGACATCCCCCGGGCCATTGCTGAGGCATTCCATATTGCTGCAACCGGCCGGCCCGGCCCGGTACTTGTTGACGTTTCCAAGGATGCACTGCAAGCCCTCACGACCTTTAACTGGCCGACCGCTATTGACCTACCCGGTTACCACCCGGTCACCAAGCCACATGCCAAGCAGGTGCGTGACGCCGCCAGCATGATCATCGCCGCGAAGTCTCCGGTGCTCTACGTTGGTGGTGGGGTGATCAGAGCCAATGCCAGCGTCGCACTGCGCAAGTTGGCTGATATCACCGGTATCCCCGTGGTTACCACCTTGATGGCGCGCGGCGCATTCCCCGATTCCCATCCGCAGCACCTGGGGATGCCCGGCATGCATGGAAGTGTCGCCGCCGTTGGCGCACTCCAAAAATCTGATCTACTGATCACCTTGGGTGCACGATTTGATGATCGCGTTACCGGCAAACTCTCGACTTTCGCTCCTAATGCTTCGATCATTCACGCCGACATCGATCCCGCCGAAATAGGCAAGAATCGGTATGCCGATATCCCGATAGTGGGCGATATGGCCGAGGTGATCCCAGAGTTGGTGATGGCACTTGAGGCCGAATACGCGGCAGGTAATCGCGGCGACTATGGCGCTTGGTGGGAATTGCTGAATCGGATGCGCGAGACCTACCCGATGGGCTACGACCTACCCGATGACGGCACTTTGTCACCGCAGTATGTGATTCAAAGGCTCGGCCTGATCTCGGGCCCTGACTCGATTTACGCTGCCGGGGTTGGCCAGCATCAGATGTGGGCTGCGCAGTTCATCGGTTATGAGAACCCGAACACGTGGCTAAATTCTGGTGGCCTTGGGACCATGGGATTCGCTGTTCCCGCGGCGATGGGCGCGAAAGTCGGTTGCCCAGATAAAACCGTTTGGGCTGTTGACGGTGATGGTTGCTTCCAGATGACCAACCAGGAGCTCGCCACCTGCTCGGTAAATGAGATCCCGATCAAAGTTGCGTTGATCAATAACAGTAGCCTCGGCATGGTCCGGCAATGGCAAACCCTTTTCTATAACAGCCGCTATTCAAATACCGATCTGGAGTCACATCGCATACCGGATTTCGTAAAGTTGGCCGATGCCTATGGTTGCCACGGCTTGCGCTGTGAGTCACCTGATGATGTTGATACCACTATCGAGAAGGCAATGGGCATGAACGATGCCCCCGTAGTCATCGATTTCGTTGTGCATCGCGATGCGATGGTGTGGCCGATGGTCGCAGCAGGTGCTAGCAATGACGAAATTTTGGTGGCACGAGCCATGGCACCTGATTGGGGGTCGGACGACTAATGTCACGACACACACTGTCAGTATTGGTCGAAGACACACCTGGTGTGCTGGCGCGCGTTGCTAGTTTGTTTTCGCGGCGGGGGTTCAATATTGAATCCCTTGCTGTTGGGCCGACCGAGGTCCCGCAGGTTTCGCGGATGACCATCGTGGTAAATGTCGAGGGTGCGGTACTTGAGCAGGTGACCAAGCAACTAAATAAGCTCATAAACGTCCTGAAGATTGTCGAACTTGACCCAGATGCCTCGGTGCAACGTGAGATCTTGCTGGTGAAGGTGAAAGCCGATCTCGAAACCCGCTCGCATATCCTCGAAACCGTGCAGCTTTTTCGAGCCAAGGTGGTTGACGTCGCATCGGATGCTGTCACGATCGAAGCCACCGGAAATGGCGACAAGTTGGCGGCCTTGCTCCGGGTCCTTGAGCCTTTTGGGATCAAAGAGCTGGTCAAGTCCGGCGCTGTCGCGATGGCGCGCGGGGCACGGTCGATTTCTGACCGACCTGTGCGTTCTGCCGACCGCTCCGCCTAGCCAAACCAGTAACCGATAGCCTTTTGTTCTTCGTAGTTGACGCACCCCCGAAACCAAGGAGAAATCCCCGTGGCTGAGCTTTTTTATGATGACGATGCCGATCTGTCAATCATCCAAAATCGGGTGGTGGCTGTACTCGGCTACGGCAGCCAAGGCCACGCCCATGCGATGTCCCTTCGAGATTCGGGCGTCGATGTTCGAGTTGGCCTGCGCGATGGTTCGAAGACTCGAGCGAGGGCTGAAGAAGCCGGCCTGCGGGTAGTTGACCCAGCTGCGGCTGCCGCCGAGGCTGACGTCATCATGATCTTGGCCCCTGACCCGGTGCAAAAGAAGTTGTATCTGGAAACAATTGAGCCGAACCTGCAAGAAGGCGACGCCCTTTTCTTTGCCCACGGGTTCAACATCCGCTTCGGGTTTGTCACACCGCCGGCATTCGTAGATGTCTGCATGGTGGCCCCCAAGGGCCCCGGCCACCTGGTGCGCCGTGAGTATGTTGCCGGCCGCGGGGTCCCCGCGATCGTTGCCGTCGAGCAAGACTTCACCGGCGGCGCCTGGCCGCTCACCTTGTCCTACGCCAAGGCCATCGGCGCCCTTCGGGCCGGCGGCATCAAAACAACATTTACCGAGGAGTGTGAAACCGACCTCTTCGGCGAGCAGGCGGTGCTGTGCGGGGGCGCCTCCCAATTGGTCATGTATGGATTTGAAACCCTCGTCGAGGCTGGTTATCAGCCCGAGGTTGCCTACTTTGAATGCCTTCATGAGTTGAAGTTGATCGTTGACCTCATGTACGAAGGTGGTATCGCGAAGCAGCGCTGGAGTGTCTCAGACACCGCTGAGTACGGCGACTATGTGTCCGGGCCGCGGGTTATCGATCCTCGGGTCAAGGAGAATATGAAGGCGGTGCTGGCAGATATCCAAAATGGCACTTTTGCGCAGCGCTTCATGGACGACCAAGAAGCCGGTGGGCCCGAGTTCAAGGCGCTGCGAGCCAAAGGCGAAGCCCATTCAATCGAGGCGGTTGGCCGCGAACTTCGTGGGTTGATGAGCTGGGTTGATAACAAGGGTGATGACTACGTCGAGGGCACCGCGGCTCGCTAGGCGACCTGAAATCAGTCACCGATATAATCCGCAGGTGACCAAACCCCGCGTCCTTATTGCCGAAGAACTCTCACCCGCGACCGTAGAAGCACTTGGCCCCGATTTTGAAATCATCAATTGCGATGGTTCAGATCGGGTAGCCCTGCTGGCCGCCATCGTTGACGTCGATGCCATTTTGGTGCGCTCGGCCACCGTGGTCGACGCTGAGGCCATCGCGGCGGCGCCGAAATTGAAGGTTGTCGCGCGCGCAGGAGTTGGCCTTGACAATGTTGACGTCAAAGCGGCCACTCAGGCTGGTGTCATGGTCGTAAATGCGCCGACCTCGAATATTGTCAGTGCTGCTGAGCTAGCAGTAGCGCTTCTTCTTGCGAGCGCTCGCAATGTGGCTCCGGCAAGTGCCGCACTCAGTAAGGGGGAGTGGAAGCGTTCGAAGTACACCGGAGTTGAGGTTGCTGGCAAAGTCGTAGGCATCGTGGGCCTTGGTCGCATCGGGGTACTTGTTGCCCAGCGGATGAGCGCCTTTGGGGTGAAGTTAATTGCCTATGATCCCTATGTGCAGCCAGCCCGTGCGGCTCAATTGGGGGTCCGCATGGTCACTTTGGATGACCTACTTGCCGAAAGTGATTTCATTACTGTCCATCTGCCCAAGACGGCCGAGACGGTGGGGCTAATTGGCGATGCAGAACTTCATAAAGTCAAGCCAACTGTGCACATCATTAACGCAGCACGTGGTGGCATTGTTGATGAAGTAGCCCTCTATGAGGCCATCGTTGATGGGCGTGTAGCCGGCGCAGGTCTTGACGTTTATGCCAAGGAGCCGTGCACTGACTCACCGCTATTTGGGCTGGAGTCGGTCGTAGCGACTCCGCATCTTGGTGCGTCCACCGATGAGGCCCAGGAGAAAGCCGGGATCTCGGTAGCGCGCTCGGTTCGCCTGGCACTCGCCGGCGAGCTAGTACCCGACGCGGTAAACGTGCAAGGTGGCCAGATGGCCGATGAGATCAAGCCACTGCTGCCGCTGGCTGAAAAACTTGGGGCCATTGCCTGCGGGTTAGCGAGCGCTGCAGTTGCTCGAGTCACAGTTGAAGTTTTCGGTGAAGCCGCTGACCATGATGTTCGAGTGCTCGAGTTGTCGGCCCTCAAGGGGGTGTTTCAAATGCTGATCCACGACCCTGTCTCCTTCGTCAACGCTCCTGTGCTTGCTGAACAGCGGGGAGTCGAAGTCGTGCTAACCACTGACCGAACTAGTGATGACCACAAGTCTGTGGTTCGGGTAACAATCACATTGACCGGTGGTGAAAGCGTTAGTGTGGCTGGCACGGTAGCCGGGCCTCGGCACACCCCAAAAGTGGTAGAGGTTGATGGATTTGATGTCGACGTACCGGTCAGCGACCACATGGCGTTCTTGCGCTATCACGATAAGCCAGGTGTTGTCGGTATAGTCGGCAAAGTACTCGGTGACGCCGGTGTCAATATCGGGGGCATGCAGGTGAGCCGCGATGACAGCAGCCATGCACTGATCCTGTTGACTGTTGACTCGCCGATTCCCGCCGCGGCACTTGATGACATCGTGAGCCAAATTGGTGCGCACAGCGGGAAATCAGTCGACCTCAACTAAGTAGGTTCAGGAGCGCACTGCACGGTTTACGGCGCTGATTATTGCCTTGAGTGACGCCGTGGTGATCGACGGGTCAATGCCTACGCCCCAAAGCACTCGATCGCCGACGGTGCATTCGAGATAGGCGGCCGCTTTCGCATCGCCGCCGGCACTCATTGCATGCTCGTGGTAGTCGAGCACCCTGACGTCGACACCGTGCTGGGCTAAGGCATTGCAGAAGGCCGCCACCGGGCCATTGCCGCTGCCGTCTAGGGCAAAGTCGGCGCCGTCGTCGCTCATTACCACGTGGACACTGGTGTCGCCGTCAACGTCTGACTCCTGCTTGACCGAACGCAGTGCGAACCTGCCCCAGGGTGCGCTTGGGTCTGGCAGGTACTCGGAAGAAAAAGTCGCCCACATTTCTTCGGCGCTGACCTCGCCACCCTCGGACTCGGTCACCTGTTGGATTACTTGGGAGAATTCGATCTGCAGGCGCCTCGGTAGTTCAAGTTTGTGCTCGGTTCGCATGATGTAGGCGACGCCACCCTTGCCAGATTGTGAGTTCACGCGGATGACCGCCTCATAGGTGCGACCAACATCCTTTGGATCTATTGGCAGGTACGGCACCGCCCACATGAAGTCCGCAACGGGCACACCGGCGGCGAGCGCATCGGCTTCCATGACTTTCAGCCCCTTGTTGATGGCATCTTGGTGGGATCCGGAGAAGGCGGTATAAACGAGGTCGCCACCGTATGGATGCCGCTCATTAACCGGAATCTGATTGCAGTACTCGACGGTGCGGCGGACGTCGTCGATGTTACTGAAATCAATCTGCGG
>CAMDKJ010000076.1 GCA_945900705.1 Bifidobacterium breve
CGCCGATAACGACGACCACGATGAAGCCGAGGGCAACACCGGCGATGCCGAGCCAAAGGCCCGCGAGCGCCATGCCCCTGTTGTTTGCCTCACCGCGCTTGACCCGCTTGAGTCCGATGGCCCCGAAGATGATGGCCAGGATGGATCCAAGGCCGGAGAACGGGATGATGAAACCACCGACGAGGCCGACGAGGCCAAGAACTAGGGCGGCGATACCGAGCCCGTTCCTATTGCCGCTGGCTGTTTGCATTCCCATACCCGGGGACATCGATGCTGCGGCTGTCGGTGCCGGGGGCATCGGTGCTGAAGGTGTCGGTATTGAAGGTGGTGATCCTGGCGGCATTGACCCGGGGGGCGGGGTTGCTGGTGTCTGATCGCTCTCGCTCATGTCTGCCCTAACGTCGGTTGTTGAAGTGGTTCAAATCTAAGGCAAATTATGCCATGCCGAGCCGGGGAAATAGTTCAGCCCGCGGTGCGAATGCCTAACCAGCGCTGCTAAATTCAGCACCCACGCGGGCTGATCACTACCGGCGTTGGCGTTTTCCGCAATGGGATAAGGGTTGCTGCCGCCCGCGACCTACTAGACCACGTGCCGCTAGGCGTCATATAAATCTCTCTGTTACAGACGAACCCACCCGTGTTCCCATTAGGCCACTGCGCCCAACTCGGGTTCCAGCCCGCATCACATGATGCACCTACATATCGTCCATAAGATTGGTACCAAGACGGGGCCGCATGACTAACGCTCGAGCTATAAGTAATGACGACTCGTCCGCCGCCACCTGCTGTGATGGCTGCACCGCCATTGCTACCGGAGGTGAAGCTGCTGCCGGTCGGCCCGGTGCTGCCGCCACCACCACCACCGCCGTCACTATTAGCCCCGCCGCCGCCGTACGTGCCAGCGCCGCCGCCACCGTACCCGCCGCCTCCGCCACCGCCGGTGCCACCACCGCCGTCACCTCCTGAAAGTGAATCTCCTGAACCACCAGCGCCACCGCATGCTGCCAAGCCGCCTGCGGCACCCGAACCGCCAGCACCTGCAAGTCCGGTGCCGCCACCAACTGAACCACCGGTGCCGCCGCCACCGCCATTACCACCTACCCCGATACCGCCGCCGGTGCTGCCGCCACTACCGCAGGTGCCACCAAGGCCCCCGGCTGCGCCACCACCACCGCCGCCGCCGCCACCGGCTATGACGTTCCAGAGGCGTTGCAGGTCGACGCTGGTCGAGCCACCACCTCCACCACCGCCGGCGCTACCGCTACCGCCACCACCGATGAAGAGCCGAATTGATTGCCCCGGGGTCACTGCAAATGTCGACACCACTTGGCACCCAGCCCCGCCGGCGCTACTGCCCCCGCCACCACCGCCACCACCTATCGCCGTGACCGTGAGCTCGGTGATGCCACCGGGCACCGTCCACGCGGTTAAACCTGGGGTCGTGAAACTTTCCTGACTACTCGCCTGGGCTGGGGGGGCCGCCAAAAAAGGGATGAGAAGGAGCGCTGATGCCGCAAGGGCAATTGGGCGGGTGCTCACATTGGCAAGATAAGCCCTCAGTACTTGATCGGGGCGGATGACCCGCCATATTGAGGCACCGAAGTCTCGGACCTAGCGCGCATACACCTATATATAGGTGATCGACTTTAGCCAAGCCGTGCTAGTGAATCCTCATGGCGCTGCTACTTCTCGTAGGTAGCGGCCAAGGCCCGAGCCGCTAACAGCCAAAACGGCCGGATTGGCCGAAATGGCTGTCAGGCCTAGGTGAGACAGTTTCTTTGCCTCAACAAGGGCAAATGGTGAAGAGTGCTACTAATTCGGGGGGTTTCATGGCTTCAAAGGCAGATCGCAATGTCAGTGTGTTGAGCTACGTCATCGGCATACCGCTGGCAATCATCTTGGTGGTCTGGACCCTTTGGATCACCCTCACCGCTTTCATCGGCGGGCAGGCGCCCTTCTTCTTCATCGAGTTCACCGGCTTTAGCCTTCTCCGCGGGCTGTTTTGGTTTCTCATCGTCGATCCGCTGGTGCTAACCCTTGCCTACTGGATATTCATGTTGGTCATGATGCCTTTGGATGCGGTGGCAGCTGGCCTGGGCGCACTTGGTGATCGGCGGAAAAAGTAAGGCCTAAATCGTGCCCGCTGCCCTACCGTCCGGGGGTAGCCCCGCAATTCTCGAAACACAACGATTCCTCGGGCGAATCGGTTGACAGCAGCCTCAGGCCCGTGTACGTTCCTGAAAAAGTTTCGCCTTCCGCGTTCCCAAGCGACAGACAACTCAAAGCCTAGGAAAGGATTTACTATGGAAATGTCTCGCCGTAGTTTCATGATTTTAGGTGCTTCCGCTGCCACTTTGGCCGCAATTCCTTTAGCTGGCGCTTCTGCTGCGGGGGCCGCTGAGCTGGTGTCACCGGCCGAAGCCTTGAAGCGCCTAAAGCTTGGGAATACTCGAAGCGCCAACGGCAACCTGGTGGCAAAGAACTATTCGCCGCTGGGGTCCACCCCCGCGAAGGGACAAAAGCCGTTCGCGGCCATCTTGTCGTGTGGTGATTCGAGGGTGAATCCAGACAACATCTTCGATACCGCGCCAGGTAATCTCTTCGTAGTGCGTAACGCTGGCAATGTCTGCGAAAACGTAGGTCTTGGCAGTCTGGAGTTTGCTGCTGCCGCTCTTGGCGTATCGCTGATCCTTGTTCTTGGGCATACGCATTGCGGTGCAGTGGTCGCTTCGGAGGGCAGTATCAAGAGCGGAGAATTACCGCCTTCTCATCTGGACAATTTCGTGGAACTCATTATCCCCGGTATTAAAGACCTACCGCCCGGACACACAACGAATGATTCAATCGCGACAAATGCCACCTACCAGGCGCGTCGGGTTGAATCTCGAAGTTCCATCATCTCCGGTATTACTTCCACGGGTAAATTGGGAATCGTGAGTGGCATTTATGGCCTGGGCAGCGGTCGAGTGACCTGGCTTTAAACATTAGCGCGTAACTGCGCGCTAGATCAAGTGGCTCGAATGAATCACCGGTGCCGATGACCCGCCACCTTAGAAGCAAGGGTAATAAAAAATAACGCCCAGATGGTTAGCCATCTGGGCGTTACCCGTTATACAGAATGGAGAACGATGCCAAGTTCTCGAAAGGCAACCTAGCAGAGACCTGACGATTGACGCAATAGGTGGAGTTACCACCCTGAAATGGCGCTAGTGGCGGATTAGAAGCTCGGAAGGCTTAAATGGCCTCGACGTTCATGGCCGGGGATGGCCCACTGAGCACGATTGTTCCGGCCCAGAGGCACTCGCAGACCGACCCTTCGGTCAGAGCTGGCATACCGTCGATCAGCACATTGCCCGGCGGCAGCCAGGGATCTACCACAATCGGTATGCAAGGGGCCGGCATCGGGACCCCCATCGCGGCAATCGTCTCGAGAATGACCTCTGGGTTCAAAGGTGAATGGCACAAGATGAACCCGGGCAGATTCACGAATGGGATGATGTCGAATATCGTCCCGACCGGTAAATCATTGGCGAACACCCCGGTCGGCTCAACTATCAAGAAGCCGGGGGCATCGCCCATATCGCATTCCATCATCGTCCCAAGGACGGCAAGTGGGCCTGGCATGGGCTGACTATAAGCCAAAGCTGCTTATTGCGCATCCCATATTTGGCAAATTTTCCCATAGCATTAATTATTTGCCCCACCTACAGGCCCGGGTCGAGCCCAGCGCCAAGGATCGGCGGCGGATAATACCCATCTCTTAGATGAATATCGGGATACCGAGTTGAGTGTCGGGGAAAAATATGTACAATTCCGACTGTTACCTCACGATTGCCAACTTTACCCACCGATTGAAAGGTACCCGATGCCCACTTATTTGTCCCCCGGCGTTTACGTCGAGGAAGTACCAGCGGCAACTGCCCCCATTTCAGGGGTCGGGACCGCAATCGCAGGATTCGTTGGGTTCGCCCCAATGGGCCCGCTCAATGCGCCGACCATGGTTACCAACTGGCAGCAGTACGTAACTGCGTTCGGTGAGTTCACCGAGGAGTTCGCACTAGCAAAAGCTGTCTACGGGTTCTTCAATAATGGTGGCGGCCGTGCCTACATCGTCCGCATCCCTTACCCGGGTGATGGCGATGCACCTTCACCCGCGCTGCCCGTTGCAGCACTGCCGACTTCTGATGCCAAGGGTGCTCCAGCGATCACCTTCCGTGCCCTTGATGCAAATGCAGGCGAGATCACGGTTGAGACAACCGCACCATCCGGTGACAAGCCCGCACCCGGCTCATTCGACATTTCCGTTTCAGTTGCCGGCGTGTTGGCCGAGAACTACACGGGAGCAACACTAGGCCCAGGGGCAACAAACATTGCAACTTTAGTTAACACCGCATCCAAGGTAATTCGCATTGACGAGCCAACTGTCGATGCGGCAACGATGGCAACCGGTATCGCACCAACATCGATCACCCTCGCCGTCGCAGGCAAGGTCCCGGTGGTTTCCGTCAATCCCGCCGAGGTAATTGGTGATACCGCACAGCGTTCAGGCTTCTCGAGCTTCGAGATGTTCGAGGAGATAACCATGGTGCTCGCCCCTGACCTTGTCATGGCGCACCGCAATGGCCTCATCGACATCCCAGGAGTCACGGCAGTGCAGACCGCACTAATCGGCCACTGCGAACTCATGGGTAACCGCATGGCAATCCTCGATACCCCAGCTGGCCTCAATGCACAGCAGGTATCTGACTGGCGCATGAACGTAACCGGCTACGACTCAAAGTTCGCGGTCACGTACTGGCCATGGGTTACCGTCTTTGACCCATCAGTTGGTCATAACGTCGACTTCCCACCAAGTGGTCACATCGCTGGCCTTTGGAGCAACAACGACAACACCCGCGGGGTGTTTAAGGCACCGGCCAACGAGGTGCTGCAAGGCGTTGTTGGTGTCGAACTTAACGCCACTCGCGGAGAGACAGACCTACTAAACCCAGAGGGCGTTAACGCGATCAAGGCGTTCCCAGGGCGTGGTATTCGCGTATGGGGTGCACGTACCCTCTCCAGTGATGCCGAATGGCGCTACATTAACGTTCGCCGCTACTTCAACTACCTTGAAGAGTCGATCCTGCAGGGCACCCAGTGGTGCGTCTTCGAGCCCAACGATGACAAGCTCTGGGGAAGAATCCGCCGGACCATCTCAGCGTTCTTGGTCAACGAATGGCGCAGTGGCGCCCTGTTTGGCACCAAGCCAGAGCAGGCGTTCTTCGTCAAATGTGATGACACGAACAACACCGCCGAGTCAATCGACGCCGGCATGGTGGTAGTCGAAATTGGCGTCGCACCTGTCAAGCCAGCTGAGTTCGTTATCTTCCGTATCGCCCAGTTCTCTGGCGGCACTTCCATCAGCGACTGATTCATCCCCCAAACGACTCGAAAGGAGTAATTACTCATGTCACTAACCGCAGGTGATGCCTTAACCGCTTATTCGTTCACTTTTTCAATCGATGGGCAGACAATCCCGAACGTGGTGGAGGTAAACAACATCACAAAGGGCACCTCAACCATCGAGACACAATCGATGACCCCGGATGGCACGTATGTGCTCGCTCAGATGCTAGGCCCGCGTCAAAGCGGAACCCTAACTCTGACCGTGCTCAACACCGGTGATCAGAACGTGACCACCTGGCTCATGCAGGGCATCAATGGTGACTTCGCTGGCGCCCGAAAGACCGGAACCTTGGTCTACAAAGACACCATGGGCAAGCCAGTCCTGACAACGTCATTCTCAGATGTCATGGTTACCAACGTTAACTACGGAGATATCAAAGCAGGAAGCGCTGCCTACATCTCAATGGTTATCTCCATGACGTTCAGTGAGATGACGACAACCGCCTAATGACCATCTGTAAAAAATGAGCACATCAACGCAAGAGTTTCAAACGACCTTCGAATTTGTTCTTCCGCGCGGATACGTAGACCAACAGGGAACCGTCCACCGCGAAGGAACGATGAGATTGGCAACAGCCAGAGATGAACTGTTGCCACTCTTGGACCCGAAGGTTCGCGAGAACGAGGCATTCTTGTCTCTTGTGCTCTTGGCTCGGGTTGTAACTCGCATAGGTACGTTGCCCACAATCGATGATCAAGTCATCGGGGGGTTGTGGGCAACGGACCTAGCGTTTCTCCAAGATGTTTACCGCCGTATAAATACCGAAGGCCACACCCTCGCCGAGGTCACCTGTCCGTGCGGACAAACCTTCACGGTCGACGTGGCAGGTGGTGGCCTGGGGGAATAGCCACGGTCGGGACCGACCGTCTCTGGGAAGAGATCGGATTCCTGGCCTACTACGTTCACTGGTCATTTGACGCCATCGTAGATCTAACTCACGACGTGCGAAGAAGGCTACTAAAGCAAGTATCAGCTTTGAACCGAGCAGAATCCGATGGGAGCGAGTATGAGTCCCCCAAACGAGGCTGAACCAGACTCGACGAGGGTAGAAAGCTCGGGGTGGCGTGGTCCACTTCGCGGGGATTTCATGTCCATGGCTCCTTTCCGCCTTAGCACTTTTACCACGAAACGGATTAGTTCGACCCTTCCTAAATTCCTTGTCACCCGCCGCAGCCCCCTGGTTACCGGAGGCGACCTGCGGCATGGTTCGACCAATGAAAAAGTCGGACTCATCAGGTTTACCAATACCCGCCCAGTGCGCCCTAAGAGCCCACAGGCTGAACTCATTGGCCGGGTTAATCCACCCGCTCATGGCGACGATGAGAATCTCACGCCTGAAGCCGAATACGCCAATGAAACACAACCTGAGGCGGGTGTAGCACCAAAACTCGCACCGCGCACTGTTCCAGTTGTAAGTTCGCGCCCCCGCACGGCGCCAAAGGGCACCCACCAGAAAGCGGTGGCTCATCGACTCGGTGCGCCGGGCGCTCAACGGCAACCCCACCCCCAATCCCAACCCCAATCACAGCCACGCAGCCAAGGGCCGATGATTCCGTCTGAAATGGCCAAGCAGGCGAATGCGAAACCATTAAGTCGCGAAGACATTTCTGCGGTTATGGACGATAAGCCAACAAGTGAGCCGTCGCGAACACAAGATCTTCGCGTTCGATCGCGGCCCGGTGCCACTCCTGTGCGCGAAGCAGTGATCATCCCGCCGACCAAGCCGGTGGAAAGCACCAAAGCAAGCACACCCGTCAAAGAAGCAACTGCTCCAGAGCCGCGCAGCGCACTAACCCAGCGCACAAGGGGTTTGCCCGCCCCCATGCCAAGTGGCTCTTTCGATAGTGCACCAAGTGCGATCGCAGCTGAACCCACACTTACCGCACGAAGCCAGGCACCGGTCATTAGCAACCCGGCACCACAGCCAGAGCCAATCACCACCAAGGCACCCCAAAATATGACCGTGCCAACGGGCGCAGCGCCATCCATAACTAGATCACGAACAATTGGGCCGGTCGCCAGCGCGCCTGGTCCCAGCGCACCTACTTCAAGTTCACCTCGCTTGGACTCGCCCGAGCCCGCGCTCCTCGCACGCAACCAAGCGCCAACAACCAGCACGGCAGCCACCAGCACACCAGTCACCAGCACACCAGTCACCAGCACACCAGTCACCAGCACACCGGTCACCAGCACACCGGTCACCAGCACACCGGTCACCAGCACACCGGTCACCAGCGCACCTACTTCAAGTTCACCTCGCTTGTACTCGCCCGAGCCCGCGCTCCTCGCACGCACCCAAGAACCAACAACGAGCACACCAGTAACC
>CAMDKJ010000077.1 GCA_945900705.1 Bifidobacterium breve
GTAAAACCTTCAGGGCTTAACGACGTTATTCTTTCTGCAACAGTTTCGCAAACAACTGGCCCCGAACCAACAGCGGTCAGGGGCCAGCAACAGGGTTTAAACACCCCACCTAGTGGTAGGGAACGGTGCTACTCTTCATTACCCTCAAAACATATAAATATACTCCTTATTGGGTAGTAGTAAGAAGGGATTAGGGTGCCGCCAATACCGGCCACACCGGGGCGTACCCAACCAACACCGAGTGCGAGACGATCAGTTGGCGCTGAACTTACTGGGCTAGCAATATCAATACTTGGCACTTAGCGCTCCAATCGTTGGGCGCGCCAATACCCAATTGAGCACCTGCTGCCACGGTACGTCACAAACCGTCAAACACCTAGGGATTCTTCCAACTTTCCGAGCCGGTTCCGCAAACCACTGGCCCCTAACCATTAGCGGTCAGGGGCAAGCAACAGGGTTTAAACACCCCACCTAGTGGTAGGCAACGGTGCTACTCTTCATTGCCCTCAAAGCACCGAAAGTCACAAATAAAGTGTGAGGGGTTTAGGGTGCCGCCTATGCCGGCCACCCCGGGCCGTACCAGGCCAACACCGAGTGCGAGCCGATCAGTTGGCGCTGAACTTACTGGGGTAACAACATCAATATTTGGCATCAGATTTACGTCCCTTGCGTCAGTAATTGTGGAAACGCTAGCGGCGCCAGGTACTTTCCCCATTACCCCTGCTACCAGTGACACCTGGCCAGCAACAGGCTTTAAACACCCCACCTAGTGCGCGAATTCGCCCCGGTAGTACTCAAATAGCCAACCAACCAAGGCGACGATCAGCAACGTGAAGGCAAACACCAAAAGCCAAACCGCGAATATCAGTCCGAGAACAACTAAGAAGGCCGAAAAGCCAAGCACTAGCGGCCACCACGAATGCGGGCTGAAGAACCCGTACTCCGGGTCGGCTTCGTCGATATTGCCATCAAGTCGATCCTCGGGCCTTGGATAGACCCGTTTGGCGGTATAGAGCGCATAGAAGGCGACCAAGAAAGCCAAGGCTCCTGAAAGGGCTAACGCGGTGGTCCCGATGGGATCATGCGACAGGTACCAGTAAGCGAATGCCGTTATTGGAAAGAAAATTGCTCCGAGGCCAAATATTCGGCCTTCAATTTTCACGGCTTACTTCTTTCAACCGCAGGTACGTGAGTCGTGATCGCAAGTTCGGGGTGGTGCAAATCAAATGCCGGTCGCTCAGAGCGGATCTTCGGGATCGAGACAAAGTTGTGGCGCGGTGGCGGGCATGAAGTTGCCCACTCGAGCGAACCGCCCCAGCCCCACGGATCATCAACACCAACCATCGGCGCAGTGCGCGTAGTCTTAATTACGTTCCAGATAAAGAAGAGCGTTGAAATACCCAAGATTGCAGCTCCCACGGTCGATACCGCATTGAGGGTTGAGAAGCCATCCGAAGGCAGGTAGTCACCGTACCGCCGTGGCATCCCTTGCACACCCAGCCAGTGCTGCACCAAGAAAGTCGTCTGGAAACCAATAAACAGCAGCCAAAAATGCATCTTTCCTAGGCGTTCATTAAGCATTTTGCCGGTCATTTTTGGCCACCAGAAGTACAGCCCCGCGAAGAACATGAACACTACGGTTCCAAATACGGTGTAGTGGAAATGTGCCACAACGAAATAGCTGTCTGAAAGGTGGAAGTCAAGTGGTGGCGCCGACAGGATGATTCCGGTAAGCCCGCCGAATAAGAACGTGAACATGAAGCCCAGGGTCCACAGCATCGGGGTATCAAATGAGACCGACCCGCGCCACATCGTGCCAATCCAGTTGAAGAATTTGACACCCGTTGGCACCGCGATCAGCATCGTCATGAACGCGAAGAAGGGCAGATAAACCGACCCGGTGACATAAAGGTGATGGGCCCACACCGCCATCGAAAGGGCCCCGATCCCCAAAGTTGCATAGATCAAGCCTTTATAACCAAAGACCGGCTTACGTGAAAAGACCGGGATGATTTCGCTGGCGATACCAAAGAAAGGCAGCGCCAAAATGTAGACTTCTGGGTGCCCGAAGAACCAGAAAAGGTGCTGCCAGAGCATCGCTCCGCCGTTTTCAGGGGCGAACACCACCGCCCCATAGTTACGGTCAATGAAGGCGAGTGCGAGGGCAGCGGCCAAGACCGGGAACGCAAGCAGGGCCAGCACACTTGTGGTGAAAATCGTCCAGGTGAAAATGGGCATCCGGAACATGGTCATGCCCGGTGCTCGCATGCAGAAAATGGTGGTCACGAAGTTGACGGAGCCAAGGATGGTGCCTAGGCCGCCCATGGCCAAGCCCAGCAACCATAGATCGCCACCCACCTCGGGTGAGTAAAAAGCGTTGCTGAGCGGCGCATAGGC
Organism: Bifidobacterium breve; assembly: GCA_945900705.1. Taxonomy (GTDB): domain Bacteria; phylum Actinomycetota; class Actinomycetes; order S36-B12; family S36-B12. The sequence goes on from CAMDKJ010000077.1 coordinate 2,398, forward strand.
GAACCACCCAAAGGCTGCCGCCCCTCCCGGGGTTAGGAAGCCCGCGGCCACGACCATGCCGCCGAAGGCGAACAGCCAAAAACCCAACATGTTGAGGCGTGGGAATGCGACGTCTGGGGAGCCGATCTGCAGCGGCATGATGACGTTCGCGTAGCCGACGAACAGCGGGGTTGCGAACAGGAACAACATAATCGTGCCGTGCATCGTGAACAACTGGTTGTACTGCTCGAGTGAAACGATTTGCAGCCCCGGGATGGCTAGCTCGGCTCGGACAACCAATGCCATCGCACCGGCAGCGAAGAACCAAAATGTCGCCAGTATTAGGTACATGTAACCGATCACCTTGTGGTCGGTTGAGGTCAACCAAGACACCACCATCGAGCCGGGGCTCTTTTTCTTGCGCTTCGGTAATTGCGGTCCCTGATCCGACGCAACAACGCGGTCGATGAGAATTGTCATATTGTTGTCTCCCCTGGCATTTGACCTTCGTCGGTGCTACGGCCTGTATCGAGCAGACCTGACTGACCTTGTGTTTTCAGTTGCTCGACATAAGCGTCGAATTCAGCGCGCTCGACGACTTTGACCGAGAAAAGCATCTGCGAATGCTCTACTCCGCACAACTCGGCGCAGCGACCTACATAAGTGCCGACTTTGTCGGGCGTTAACTCAAATGCGTTCGTCTTGCCCGGGATGACATCCATCTTAAAGAGGAAATCCGGCACCCAGAAGGAGTGGATTACATCAGGTGAGGTGAGCTCAAAGCGCACTTTTTCGTTTACCGGCAGGACTAATACCGCGTTTTGGGCGGGGGTACCGACCGTATAAACATCTTCATCTAGGTAGTTAAAGCCCCAATTCCAGCGGTAGGCCACCACATTGACCGTTTGCACCTGGTCGTTCTCCATGGTGAGAAGTTCACTTTGGTCTCTCGCGGTGAACCAGAAGAGACCTAGGATCATGATTAGTGGGACAACCGTGTAAAGCAGTTCAAGAGGCATGTTGTAGGCGGTCTGCTCGGGTACTTCATCTTTATGCCGGCGGCGATACGCAACGGCGGCCCACAGCATCAAGCCCCAGGTGAGGATGCCAACCCCCCAGGCGGCGATCCAAGAGCCATTCCATAAATTCAAAATGGTGTGGGCTTCTTTGGTCGCAGGCTCGGGCATATCGAAGAAAAAAGCCTCATTGGCTGTGCATCCGCTCAAAATCGTCGTGGCGGCAACCGCGCCAATAACGATCAATAACACGCGCGGGCTTCGCAGTCGCGCAGCCACTTCGGACAAACCCACGAAATACCCTTCTTCCGACACTTTCTCTGCCTTTAGGCTATCGCACTCTTAGGGGGTAACGCCCCCTCACCCGGGGCGAATTGCTATGAGGGATTCACCACACCGGGGGCCGACCACTAACGTGCGTTCCATGGCTCGCATCTGGCACCCACCGGCGGGCCTCCTGGATGGCATGGGCGGCCAGCCACTTCCGTCAGTTGTAGCGACCGCGATGGCGGCGGCGGCGGCACAAGGCTGGGCCGATCCAAGGCGGCTGCACCACGCGGGCAGGCAAGCAGGAGCCCTACTGAACGCAGCCCGCAGCAGCATCGCAAACAGCCTATCGATGGCCGCCGGCATGACGATTACCACCGAGGAGATCTACTTCACGTCCGGTGTCGCTGCGGCACAAGCTTTTGCCCTTGACGGCTACCCGGGGGCGCTGGCCTTAGGTTCGGTCGAAACCACTGCGCTGCTGGATTTAGGTGAAGTGCGCCCGGCCACGCAAATAGTTGCCGTCGATGCCTACGGCCGCATTGACGCCGAGGCTTTTCACCGGGCCGCAGCAACTGCCGCCATTGCCGCCCTGCAGGTGGCCAATACCGAAGTCGGCACCTGCCAGCCCATTGAGCTTGTCGCCGCCACCGACCCCGACCTGCCGATCTTGATGGATGCCAGCCAAGCCATTGGGCGGATCCCCTTGCCACAAGGGTGGTCAATGCTCACGGCCGGGGCTCGTGATTGGGCCGGGCCGGCCGGGGTCGCAATTTTGGTGGTGCGGCGTGAAGTGCGCTGGCTGCCCCCGATAAACGCAGACCGCGGGTGGCTTGGTGGGCTCCCCGACATCGCTGGTGCGGTGGGCGCCGCTACCGCACTGGAAGCCTTGATGAATGAGCAGGTCACCCTGGCCCAAAAAGCCCACGCCGATATCGAACTACTGCGCGCCGGCATCGTCAGCGGGCTTACCGATGTCGAGGTACTCGGCGATCCAGTTTGGCGCCTACCTCACATTCTCAATTTCTCCGTGCTCTATGTATCCGGCGAAGCACTCGTTACCGAACTCGATAAACGAGGCTTTGCCGTTGCCAGCGGATCAGCTTGTGTTGCCGACCATGCGCGACCAAGCCATGTTTTAGCTGCCATGGGCGCCTACACGGGTGGCAATATTAGAATTTCACTACCACTAGGTTGCACCACCGAAACCGTTGAAAACTTTCTTGAAGTGCTACCAAGTGCTGTTGCCGCAGTAAGGGCAGATATTTAATGAACCCACAAGTTTGGCTCGATGAAAGAGGGCGCCGCTGCCCGCTTCCGATCATTGCCCTCAATCGCGCCGCCATGGAGCAGCCGGCCGGCACCGTTATCGCCTTAATAAGTGATGATCCGGCAGCCAAATTTGATGTTCCAGCTTGGTGCCGTATCAAAAATGCGACTTTCCTCGGTGAAAGCCCAGTTGCTGATGGTGGCGACGGGTTGGTGTTCCAAATAATGGTCGACGAGGCGAACTAACCGGTTAAGCACGGCTCCAAAAGCAGCGCCTGCTTCAAGGTGAGTAAGTACTCCTCTCGCGAAATTGCTATCGCCCCAAGGCTCGCAAGGTGATCGGTGCACCATTGCACATCGATGAACCGGTCGTCACCACAGATTCGTAATTTATTCACTAGCGCAACGAGGGCGACCTTTGAAGCGTCTCGCTCACGATGAAACATCGACTCCCCCGCGAAAACTCCCCCAACCTCAATGCCATACAAGCCTCCGACTAGGTCGCCCCCTCGCCACACCTCGACCGAATGCGCCCACCCCAGTTGATGCAAGACTGAGTAACTTTCGATGAACTCTTCGGTTATCCACGCACCGTCACGACGACCAGCAGCGCATTCGCGCATGACTTGGGTGAAATCCTGATCCATTGTGACCTCGAAATTACTTATTGATTTTCGAAGTGACAGACTCACGCGCAAACCCGCAAGACGCAAAATCCCTCTCGGGTCAGGTGACCACCAACCAAGTTCACCGGTATCTACATGCATCGGGAACAAGCCCATCCGATAGGCGTTCAATACCGTGCCGGGTGCGAGATCGGCACCAAGCCCGACGATCTCAAAGCCCGGTTCCGCCAATGCAGGGTCAGGCAGCAGCCAATCACCGGGTGCTGGTTCTACCCGCATGGCCTTGGTAATAACCGGTTATGGCCGCGGGCAGGAAATATGCGGTTCAATCTCTGCGGCCGCATCATCGCCATATGTTTTCGCGATCCGCTCGAGGAAGTGGCGTTGGGCGATCGAATACTCTTGGGTGCCAATTGTTTCGATGACATACGTCGCCAAGAGCGAGCCGATTTGGGCACTGCGTTCATCGCTAAGACCCCAGGCTTGCCCCGACAGGAAGCCCGCGCGAAAGGCATCACCAACACCGGTTGGATCAGCCTTTAATTCTTCTTCTGGGCAGGTGACGGTTACCGCCGGCTCCCCGCGCCGTTCGATTCGCGCACCAGCTGGGCCAAGGGTGGTAACGCGCACTTCGACGCGGGCGGCAATATCCTTCGCCGACCAGCCGGTCTTTTGATGAATCAGTGCCGACTCGTACTCATTGGTGAACAGCAGCGCTGCGCCCTCAACGAGCGGGCGAATCTCATCGCCGTCCATACGAGCAAGTTGCTGGCTCGGATCGGCCGCAAATGGGATACCCCGATAACGGCATTCATCGGTATGTCGAAGCATGGCCTCGGGGTCATTGGGGCCAACAAGCACAATGTCCGCGGCGCCTACTCGATCAATTACCGGCTGCAATTCGATGCTGCGGGCTTCAGACATCGCGCCTGGATAAAAAGAAGCAATCTGATTTTGTTCAAGGTCGGTGGTGCAGACAAATCGTGCAGTGTGGTGCACATCAGAAATCAGCACCGAGGCGGTGTCGACACCATGTCGTTGCAGCCAGGAACCGTAATCACTGAAATCGGAGCCGACCGCCCCAACTAGCACAGGTTTTAAGCCGAGGCAGCCCATGCCGAATGCGATATTGGCTGCCACTCCCCCGCGGCGAATCTCAAGTGCTTCAACTAAGAAAGACAACGAAATCTTGTCGAGCTTGTCGGCGACGAGCGAATCGGCAAACCGACCCGGGAAAGTCATTAAATGGTCGGTCGCGATGGACCCGGTTATTAGGACAGCCACGTTGGCAGACCTTACCTGTCAGCGGCTAGAGATATCGCATGCTGGCGTCGAACCGGGTAGTCGGTGTCGGTTCGCGGCGACAATTTCGTAGCCGCGGTCTGTTAGTTGCGCCAGCCCAGGCAGGCAAAGCAATGCTCCTATCGCCCTCCAGGGCCACGGTGAAGCTAGTAGCAGCGCCGCGATGGCTCGACCCCCTGCCACTGGAGCACCGTCAGGTGGTACCCATTGCAAGGCACTTTCGCACTGTGTTTGCGAAACCCCAAGTTCATTAAGGTCAGCATGCTGCCAAGGGATGATGATCGCTGGCGGCTTGACCCAGCGCTCTAATTTACCCGCGCACCACGTGCAAAAGCCACAGTCACCATCGAAGATGACCGTGGCTTTAGCTCGCATTTGAAGTACTTTAGCTAAATGAGTCTCCGCAGGCGCATGAACTACCCGCGTTAGGGTTATCGATCGTGAACCCTTGCTTTTCGATGGTGTCGACGAAATCAATGGTGGCTCCACCAAGGTATGGGGAGCTCATGCGATCGGTAACTACGCCAACGCCGTTGTAATCCTTAATGACATCACCGTCAAGGCTGCGGTCGTCAAAGAAGAGCTGATAGCGAAGGCCCGAGCAACCCCCGGGCTGTACTGCAATCCGCAAGGAGAGATCATCGCGACCTTCGGCATCAAGGAGGGTCTTTACTTTCAGCGCAGCGGCATCGGTCAGGACGATACCCTCAGTGGTGACCTGCTCAGTGGTGACCTGATCCGTCGTCGTGTCAGCCGACATGTTTACCCCTTCGTTGGTGCCGGGCCCGGTGAGCCAAGCAGCGTTCA
>CAMDKJ010000078.1 GCA_945900705.1 Bifidobacterium breve
AAACCAATTACGGCCGCAGAGCCATAAACATATTCATAAAGATCCTCGTAGGTCTGGTAGTGCGTAACAGTTAAATCCATGTGCATTGAATTTAAGAATGCTTCGAAGTGGGTTTTTGGGATATCCCAACGTTGCACGGTGTCGATAACTGCGCGGCACACGGTGTCACTTGAGTGACCGCGATCGAGGTCGTGAAGGAATGTTTGACCCCATGTCAGCAGCCAGTCGGCTTTTTCTTGCTCAGTGAGCGTTGAAGCGAGGTCATCGACTATTTCATCGGCGTATCGGGCAAAACCGTAAAGGGCATGGATGTAAGGTCGTTTGCCGGGCGGAAGCAATAAGGTTGCGAGGTAGTAGGTCTTGCCATGAGTGGCGTTTAGCCGCCGGCAAAACTCATATGAGGCGCGTAAATCCGGGTCAATGATGCCGGCCGCATCGAGGTCGCTAGCACTCACATTCAACTCCTGCGCGCCCGTGAGCGGTAGTTTTGGTCTTTGCCGAGGATACGCTCGGCTGCCAATCGGCCCGAGATCAGCACCATCGGCACGCCAACACCCGGCTGGGTCCCGGAGCCGGTGAAAACGACATTCTCACCCCAAAGATTGCCTGGCCGAAAAGGTCCGGTCTGCATGAACGAGTGAGCGGACGCAAATGGTGCCCCACGTTCCATGCCGCGATCTTCCCAGTCCAGCGGAGTGGTGATGTTCTCAACCTCAATTGCGTCGCCAAATCCGTGGTATCCCCGTTCTTCGAGTACCCGTACCACCTCATCGCGATAGCGCGGGCCGACGGATCGCCAATCAATATTGGCATCAAGATTTGGAGTGGGAAACAACACGTAATAAATCTGCTTGCCATCTGGTGCTAGCGATGGGTCTGAGCGGGTCGGGTTGGTGACAAGCACACTCGGGTCACTCATTAGTTGCTTCTTGTCAATTAGTTCATCGAACACTCCGCGCCAACTTCGGCCGAAGTGAATATTGTGGTGAGCGATCTTGCTGTAATGAGCGGTTGATCCGGCGAGCATGACGAAGCAAGATGGTGAGTAGTCAAGGCGGCGGACCGACCAGGGCACCTTGCCGAGCAGATCTCGGTAGGCCACCGGAAGATCCGGATTCAGGACTACTACATCAGCCTCGATTCGTTCACCATCGGCTGTTGTCACCGCGATGGCGCGGTCATCTTTGGTTTCGACCGAGGTTACCGTAGTGCCGTATTTGATTGTTACCCCGTGTTTTTCGCAGGCCGCAGCCATCGCCACGGGCAGCGCGTGCATGCCGCCTTTGGGGAAGTAAACCCCCGCGACCGAATCCATATATGCGATTACCGCATAGATGGCGAGGGCGTCGTATGGGGAGAGGCCGGCGTACATCGCCTGAAAGGAGTAGATGCGCTCGGTGCGAGGGTCTTTGAGGTAATCGCGCACTTTTGGAGCGAGCTTTCGAAATCCACCAATAGCAACGAGTTTCGCCAAATCGGGTGTAACTAAATCGAATGGGCTATCGATGTTTCGGTCAATGAAATCCTTCATTTCGTACTTGTAGAGTTTCGAAACAAATTCGACATACTTCAAGTACCCGGCGGCTTCATCCGCGCCGATTACCTCGGTAATCTCTTGCGCCATCTGCGAAACATTGGCGTGCACATTAAGAATCGACCCGTCCGGGTAGAAAGCGCGGTAGAGCGGAGCTACTGGCTCAAGTTCGAGCCAATCTTGCATATCCTCGCCCAGGGCATCGAAGCAGTCAGCGATTAGATCCGGCATGGTGAGAACTGAGGGGCCGGTGTCGAATTTGTAGGTGCCGCCAGCGACTTGCACATTGAGTCGACCAGCGCGGCCTCCCGGGGTTAGTTCGCGCTCTAATACCGTTACTTTGCGTCCAGCGCCGGCCAGGCGCATAGCTGCCGACAGACCTGCGAGGCCGGCCCCGACAATGACCACGTGGTCGGTACCCCCGGTGACAGTGCGCGGAGATGTCCGCGGCAGCCACCTTCGCATGGATCGAGTCGACGGAAAGCTCATCTAATTCCCCTTTGCGTGAATAGCATTTAAACTGATCGTGTGGTCACTGCATGGGCCAAGTCTGTGAAAATAACCCGAGCCGCAGGGTTTATCGCATCAGTCTCAATTGCAAAAAGTGAGGTCTGGAGCAGGTTCGCGATAAGTTGCTCAGCGTGGTCTAGGGCACCGGTATCGGTGATGATTTGGCGGAGTTCTTCCACTCCGGAAAGGTCAAGTCCGGGATCTCCGAGGTGATTACGTATTGCTGACATCTGCGCACTTGATGCCCGCTCAGATGCGATGGCAATAAGTACCGTGCGTTTGCCTTCGCGTAGATCGTCACCCGCAGGTTTGCCGGTTTCTTTCGGGTCACCGAATACGCCGAGCACGTCATCACGCAATTGAAATGCTTCGCCCAAGGGTAGGCCAAATGCAGTGTAGGTAGTGAACACATCGGGAGAGGCTCCTGCAAGAGCCGCGCCCAGATGCAGCGGTTTCTCGATGGTGTACTTGGCGGACTTGTAGCGAACTACTCGAAGTGCCCTCTCGATTGAGCCGCCACCCCGGGCTTGCTCCAAGAGGTCAAGGTATTGGCCCGCCATCAGTTCGATGCGCATCTCGTCGTAGACCGGCTTGGCGCGCTTTAAAGCAGCTTCTGGCATTCCGCTACTGAGCAGTACTTGGTCAAACCAGGACAGGCACATATCGCCGAGCAAGATCGCGGCTCCGACTCCAAAATGTTCCGGGGAGCCAATCCATGAATTACTGAGGTGCAGGTTTGCGAAACGCCGGTGGGCGGCTGGTAGACCCCGGCGGGTATCTGATCCATCCATTACGTCATCGTGGATAAGGGCGCACGCCTGCAAGAATTCGAGTGCAGCTGACGCCGACATCGCAGGTTCGTCAAGCTCAACGGGGGGCTTATCCCCGGTCAGTGCCCCGCGCCAGCCCCAGTAGCAAAATGCCGGCCGCACTCGTTTACCGCCCGCAAGTAGGGCGGTGAGCGCCTCAACAAGTGGTAACAAGTCGTCGTCAATATTGGTAAGCAGAAAAGATTCCTGCGCCAGCACTTTGTCGATTGTGCGCTGAACGCGTTCGCGAAGGTCTGCCACATCAAATGGCGAGATTGTTCCGGGAAGTGCGGATTGTGCAGGCACCACCCGAGTCTAGAGCCTGCAGGAGGATTCGGCTGGACGGTTGGTATTTAGTTGGGCCAAGGTTTGGCTGGGCTAAGGTTTAACCATGTCGCCGACCAGAACCGCTCCCAGTCTTGGCTCGGTGCTCGCTGGTGGCGTCCACAGTTTCTCCTTCGAGCTCTTCCCGCCCAAGACTGACGCGGGGGAGCAGACACTGTGGCAGACGGTCCGCGAGTTAGAGGCACTTAAGCCGACTTTTGTGTCGGTTACTTATGGTGCCGGCGGCTCTACCCAAGACCGCACGGTGCGCATCACTAGGCAGATCGCTGAACACACCACGTTGCTGCCGGTCGCGCATTTGACCTGCGTCGATGCCAGCGTTGACGACCTGCGGAAAGTAATCGCTCAGTACTCCGACGCTGGAGTAAATACCATCATGGCGTTGCGGGGTGATCCCATTGCTGGCCCAGAATCCCAATGGGTGCAACACCCAGGTGGGTTACCGCATGCCGATGAACTGGTCGCGTTGGTTAGATCCCTTGGCGCATTCAGCGTTGGGGTAGCTGCATTTCCCGAGGGCCACCCCGAGTCCGGTGATTTTGAGGACGATGCGCGGGTACTGGCAGCCAAGCAAGATGCGGGTGCCGAATTTGCCATCACGCAGTTCTTCTTCCGGGCTGAAGACTATGAGCGGCTGGTAGCTCGCGCCGCCGCTCACGGGTGCACCATGCCGATCGTGCCAGGGTTGATGCCGGTTACTAATGTCGCGCAGATTGAACGCTTTGCTGTGCTTTCTGGTGCCCAGTTCCCGAATGAGTTGGCCAACAAATTCGGGAAAATCAAAGATGACCAAAGCGCGGTCCATGAACTAGGTGTCGAGGTTGCGGCCGAATTGGGTGAGAAACTATTAGCCATGGGCGCTCCGGGCCTGCACTTTTACACACTCAATCGTTCTACCTCGACCCGTGAGGTGTACGAAGCCTTAGGGCTTAACCAGGTTTAGCCGAGTTAATTAGGTTGGCAACGATCTCTGCGCTCATGCCGACAAGTGGTAGCCCACCACCTGGATGTGACGACCCGCCGACCAGGTAGAGGCCATTAATCGGCGACTCATTGGCGGGCCTGGTGAATGCGGCCCGGGCACCGTTACTCGAAGTCCCGTAAATCGACCCACCGGGTGCGCGTACCCCACGTTCAAGATCGGCCGGCGTGCGAATCTCGCGCCAGCGAATACGAGGTCGTACGTCCATTCCGCGTCGAGCCAGAACACCCAGTACCTGATCGGCGTAATGCTCGGACAAACCGGGTTCGTCCCAATTCATTGTGCCATTTGAGCCATCACCATGGCGGGGTGCATTGACCAAGACAAACCAGGATTCATGATCAGTATCAGGTCGCATTAATGGGTCATCCGGTAGGCACACGTAGATGGCCGGGTCGTTGACAGGAACAGTTTTTCGGCCAAAAATCGAGTCGAATTCCGCGTCATAATCTTCGGGGAACCAAACATTGTGGTGTTGGAGGCCAGGGGTGCGTCCGTTGACGGCAAGAAGCAGCACGAATCCGGCCAGCGACGGAGTCGATTTCGCGATTTCGCTGTTAATCTTCTGGGCGGCCGCTGAGTTAATAAGGGAGCCGTACACCTGGCCGGCATCAGCATTGGCCACCACAATATTGGCGGAAAGTGATTCGTCATCGCTGGTACGGACCCCGGTGATCTGGCTGCCAACTGTGCTGATTGAGATAACATCGGTATTTGCGCGAAGCTCTACGCCAAGGTCTTGGCATCGCTTAACTAAAGCGGTTGCGAGTGTGCTGATTCCTCCACCAAGATGCCAAGCGCCGAATGTCTGCTCGACATATGGGACTGTCGCCAGGACCGCTGGAGCTTTACGCGGATCTGATCCCGTGTAAGTGGCGTAACGGTCAAGGAGCGTAACTAGTCTCTTATCGCTGAAGGTGTTTTCACCTAGTGACCGCAAGGTGGTGAAGGGGGCGATAGTTTGCACATCACGTGGATTCTTGGCCAGTGACATAACACCCCGCCACCCATTGAAGGGGGATTGCAGGAATGGCTCCCTGGTGATCTGCCACATTGCACCGCCGCGCTTAATGAGAGATCGCCACTCGCTAGCCGCCTTACCACCGAGCCCGTCCGCAAGTGCGTCAGCGCATTGGCCAGCGCCGACACCGGGCATGACCACGGTGGCTCCGTCACTGAATTGGTAGCGAAATGCCGGGTCAAGAGGCTTTAGATCAACGGCCTCCTCAAGGGGGCCCCCGGTCTTTAGAAACAAATCTCGGTAAACCGCGGGCAGGGTGAAAAGCGACGGGCCGGTATCGAAAACAAATCCATCTCGTCGATAGGCGGCGAGTTTTCCGCCGAAAAAATTGGCCTGCTCCAATACCGTGACGGATTTACCTTTGGCCGCGAGGCGGGCCGCGGTGGCCAAACCACCGACGCCGGCGCCAATCACTATTACTTTTTCATTAGCCGACACGGCACCAGCCTATGAGTCAGGCGAGCATTAGTTAACCGCGGTTACCGGTCGGCCTTTCCAGGTATTGGTGCCGCGCAGGTGACGTGACCAAGAAAGTACGTTGAGGCCGCAAAATGCGGTCACTGAGACCGGGTGGGCAAGCGCATCGGGCCAGGTTCGCTCGCCGGTGCGATTCGCAACTAGTGCTCGGCTGGTGACCCCGGCCGCGTAGCCAACTGCGCCGATTGCACGAGTTTTGCCCCGCCCAGCCACCATCGCTACCGCGGGTGCCACATAAGCGGTGAGTAGGAGCCCGTTGACCGCTACGGATCCGGCCGGGCCGTTGAAAGCTGACCAGAGTGACTTCGTGTAGCCGTCAACAACTTCGGTGGACGCTCCGTACATCCGGCAGCTGGCGATCTTTGAGCCATCAACAGTTGCGGCCTTTTGCCCGAAGACTTTGACCGCACGCATTAGGGCGACATCCTCGATAACCTCATTAGCAACGACTTCATGGCCACCCAAGGATCGATAAACCTGCGCATCAATGACGATGAACTGGCCATTTGCGGCGGACAAAGATGGCCGAGACGATCTCTCTGCAAGGCGAAGTGGCACCGTTGCACTCCACGACCACGCGATTAGCGGTTGCACTAGGCGTTCGAGCCAGGTAACGGCAATTTGTCGTGGGTAGGGGGAGACTAGCGCGAAACCTTGCTCGCGAAGTAGTTCGACAGTGCCGCGAACTGCCTCGGGTTCAAGGGTTACATCGGCATCGACGAAGACAAGCACTGATCCTGAGGCCAACTCAGCAAGTCGTGCACATGCCCAAGGTTTGCCCAGCCAGCCTGCGGGTAGTGGGGCATCGCCGCCGGTAATCAATTGAAGGCGCGGGTCATCGATGGCCGCCACGATGGCTGCGGTGTCATCGGTGGATCCGTCGTCAAGGACTATGACCTCCAAGTTGGCAATACCTTTTTGAGCCAAAATACTGCGAACCGTAGTAGCAATATGTTCGGCTTCATTGCGAGCGGGGATTAAGACACTTACTTGCTCGTTGACACGTGGCCCGTTGTTAGCCGGTGACCTTAAGTACCTGAGATTTATGGCCGTATGTATCGCGATACCCACGGCGGTAAGTGCGCCAGCTGCCGCCAATTTTCGAATCACCACTGCGGTTGGCTCCAAGTGCGCCACCACCAGGGGATCACCACGACGCCCATGCAGAGTCCGCCCCAGAGCGCGACGCTAGGACGCCCGAAAAATACTGCTGCCGCAAGCACATTCGAGAGGTAGATCCAACTAAGCATCAAGGTCGGTACGCCGTCCTTAGCAATCTTGCGCGGCAGCCGATCTAGTAACCACATGAGCACAAAAGCCATCAGTAGCCAGCCGAGAAAGTTTTGTAGGGGGATACCGGGTATGCCGGGCAGTACCCACCCAATCGCATTCCACTGCCACGCACCTTCGCTAACCATTTGTGGATCGAGAAATAGATCCCAGGCGGCGAAGAGCCAGCCGCCGACAAGGGCGGTAGCCAAGCCGGGACCAACTAAACGCTGTGCTGCCAATAAACATGGATACGCCATCATCGACCAAGCCAGCGGAATGAGTATGGGAACACCAAGTACCGCAGGGCCCAGCGCGCTGGTGTACGAGTAGTCGCCAAAAGGGAACCGCGTTGCCGTGCCGATTGCTTCGATCGCCAGCCCAAGTCCAAGTGAGATAGCGAGATAGCCAGCTGTCCAACTGAGCCCCCGCGATAAGTATGCATGCATTGCGCTGGCCAGAAAAAAAGTCACGACGGTCAAGATCGTGAGAACATGACGTGGTTCATCACCGACCAGTACCCAGATGATCTGCCCCGTGATGGTGAGTCCGGCGAGCACCCAAGGCACATAGGGCAGCCAGCCGGATGGGACTCCGCCACGATCAGAGTGCCGTCCGGTGTACACCCGCACGCTCATGGCTGAAGTGTAGGCCGCTAGCCACCGACCGCTTGGAAACTACCTTCGCG
>CAMDKJ010000079.1 GCA_945900705.1 Bifidobacterium breve
GCACCAACCGAAAACTCCAGCGACGACTGGCGCACACTCAAGGGCGATGAGGTGGGCGCACTGCTTGCCTGGTGGATGATTTCGCGCGGTGCCACCCCCGGTGTCTTTGCCCAATCAATCGTCTCCTGCTCACTCCTTAAAGCAATTGCCGAGTCGGCCGGTCATCGATACCAACAAACACTTACCGGATTCAAATGGATAGCCCGCATCCCAGAACTCCGTTTCGGCTACGAGGAGGCTCTCGGCTATTGCGTTGACCCAGATGCGGTCAAAGACAAGGACGGAGTCTCCGCCGCCTTGCTGATCCCCGAAATGGCCGCCCACTTGAAAGCGACGGGGCGCACCGTTCAAGATGTCCTCGACGAGCTTGCGCTGGCACACGGGCTTTATGTGACCGAGCAGGTCTCGGTCCGCGTTCAAGATGTCACTTTTATATCCGACATCATGCGCAAACTTCGCGGTGAAACTCCAACCGCAGTCGGCGGTTTCGAGGTCCTCGCATTTGATGATTTGGAACAAGGAGTCGACGGGCTCCCACCCACCGATGGTTTGCGATTTATGCTCGAAGGCGGATCGCGCATTATCGTGCGACCAAGTGGCACCGAACCCAAGATTAAGTGCTACCTACAGGTGGTCATCCCGGTTAGCCCGGGGGCACTTGAATCGGCGCGCGGCACCGCCAGAGACCGCCTAGATGCCATCGGCGTGTCGGTTCGGTCTTGGTTAGACTAGGCCCGTGCAAACGGTTGCCGAACCCTTAACCACCACCGGGGCCCTGCGTGAGTTCTTGCACGCTTTGCCGGGGGTAGATGAAGTGGGCGCCACCGCTCGGGCGGCAGCGCTTTCGACCCGGTCGATAAAGAACGAAGCCAAAGCTTGGGCAATCGATTTGGCAATACGGATGGTTGACCTCACCACCCTTGAGGGAATGGACACCCCGGCCAAAGTTCGGGCGATGTGTGCCAAAGCACTTAGACCAGACCCCACCGACCCGACGGTGCCCAGTGTCGCGGCAGTTTGCGTATACGGAGACATGGCCGCAATTGCCCGCGCCAGCGTCGGCTCTGCCCTGCATGTGGCAGCGGTGGCAACCGCATTTCCGAGCGGGCGCGCGAGCCAAGAAGTAAAACTGCATGATGTGCGCGACGCTGTAGCTGCCGGCGCTGACGAAATCGACATGGTGATTGATCGAGGCGCCTTCCTTGCCGGTAATTACGGCCTCGTCAATGAGCAAATTGTTGGGGTAAAAGCGGCATGTGGTACCGCGCACCTCAAAGTAATTCTCGAGACCGGCGAACTACGCACCCTCGACAATGTGCGACGCGCATCATGGCTGGCGATGATGGCCGGCGCTGACTTCATCAAGACATCAACCGGCAAGGTGCCGGTTGCTGCAACCCCTCCCGTAACAATCGTGATGCTTCAGGCGGTTCGTGATTACTACGCACTAACAGGTACCCGAATTGGAGTAAAACCAGCCGGTGGCATCCGCACCAGTAAAGATGCCATCAAATATCTGGTACTCATCAAGGAGACCGCCGGAGAGGCCTGGCTAACCCCTGACCTATTTAGGTTCGGCGCATCAACGCTGCTAAATGACCTACTGCTGCAGCGCCAACGCATGGCAACCGGCCATTACTCGGGCCCCGACTACGTCACAATCGACTGACAGGAGCATCGGTGACTTTCGAATATGCGCCAGCCCTCGAGTCTCGGGCGATAGTTTCCATTGCCCCGTCCTATGGACTATTTATCAATGGCGAGTTTGTTGACCCCACCAGTGGCAAGATGTTTAAAACGATCAATCCAGCAACCGAAGAGGTACTAGCTGAGATAAGTGAGGCGAACCAAAGCGACGTTAATGCAGCGGTTAACTCGGCCCGGCGAGCTTATGACCGGATCTGGTCGGTAATGAGCGGCCGCGACCGGGCGAAGTATCTCTTTAGGATTGCCCGGCTGCTACAAGAGCGCGCCCGCGAATTCGCGGTACTTGAGACTTTGGATAACGGTAAACCAATTCGCGAATCGCGCGATATTGACGTACCACTGGCCGCGGCGCACTTTTTCTACTATGCCGGCTGGGCCGATAAATTGGAGTATGCGGGCCTAGGCCCAAATCCCGCGCCACTAGGGGTGGCCGGTCAAATCATCCCCTGGAATTTCCCGCTGCTGATGCTGGCCTGGAAGCTCGCACCGGCCCTGGCCTGTGGTAACACCGTGGTACTAAAGCCTGCTGAAACCACCTCACTGACCGCACTACTTTTCGCCGAGATCTGCCAACAAGCAGATCTGCCTCCTGGCGTAGTAAATATCCTGACCGGTGCCGGCGATACCGGCCGAAGGATTGTCGAGCACGATGGCATTAATAAAATTGCTTTTACCGGGTCTACCGAAGTCGGGAAGTCGATCCAGCGCGCCTTAGCAGGTACGAACAAGAAACTGACACTTGAACTAGGTGGCAAGGCTGCAAATATCATCTTCGATGATGCACCGATTGATCAAGCGGTCGAAGGCATCGTCGATGGTATTTTCTTCAACCAAGGCCATGTGTGCTGCGCTGGGTCGCGTTTACTCTTGCAGGAGTCGATCGCCGAAGAAACCATCGAAGCCCTAAAACTCAGGCTCCAAACCCTGCGCCTTGGTGATCCCCTTGATAAGAACACTGATATCGGTGCAATTAACTCGCGTGAGCAACTCGACAAGATCGAAGAATTGATTAAAGCCGGTGACGCCGAAGGCGCCGAACGCTGGACCGCCCCCTGCGAGTTACCGAAACAGGGCTGGTGGTGCGCGCCAACGATCTTCACCAATGTCACTCAGGCCCATCGCATCGCACGTGAAGAGATTTTTGGCCCGGTACTTTCGGTACTTACTTTCCGTACCCCCGATGAGGCTGTTGAGAAAGCGAACAACACCCCATTTGGTCTATCGGCCGGGATCTGGTCTGAAAAGGGCAGCCGAATTCTTTGGATGGCGAACCAACTACGTGCCGGAGTAATTTGGGCTAATACCTTTAACCGATTTGATCCGACCAGCCCATTCGGGGGCTATAAGGAGTCGGGCTTCGGTCGCGAGGGTGGTATCCAAGGCCTTAGCGCTTATCTGCAATCCGCCAATGAGGGTGACGATCAGGCGAGGGGTACGTCATGAATGATCGCGTTGAAGTACGCAAGACGTACAAACTTTTTATTGGCGGTGCCTTCCCGCGCAGTGAATCCGGCCGCACCTATGAAGTCCATGACACTGACGATAAATTCCTCGCCAATGCCGCAAAAGCCTCACGCAAGGACGGCCGCGATGCAGTGCTCGCTGCCCGCAAAGGCTTTGCGGCCTGGAGTAGCGCCACCGCCTATAACCGCGGCCAGGTGCTCTACCGGGTAGCCGAAGTAATGGAGGGGCGCCGCGATCAGTTCATCACCGACGTGCAGGCGGCCGAAGGCCTAGGAGATAAGAAATCTGCCCGGGTTGTCGACTCCGCAATCGACCGACTGGTTTGGTATGCCGGATGGGCGGATAAATACGCGCAAGTCCTCGGTAACACTAATCCGGTCGCCGGGCCGTACTTCAACTTCACTATCCCTGAACCAACCGGGGTGGTTGCGGCCGTAGCGCCGCAGGATTCCAGTCTGCTCGGATTAGTGAGCGTTATTGCACCCACAGTCGTCACCGGTAACGCACTTATCGTGATAGCAAGTACCAAGTGCCCGATCCCGGCAATCACTCTCACCGAAGTACTCGCTACCGCTGATGTTCCCGCGGGTGTTATCAACGTGCTCACCGGAGATCCGGCCGAGATCGCGCCGTGGCTGGCCAGCCATGGCGATGTCAATGCCATCGATCTCACCGGGGTCACGAGCCAAGATTTGGCGAAGCAATTGGAGATCGAAGCCGCCGGTACCGTCAAACGGGTAAGGCGTCCGGCTCAACCTAATTGGCTAACCACCCCTGATTTAGGGCGCCTAGCTTCATTTGTCGAGACTAAGACCGTTTGGCATCCGATCGGCGCCTAATAACGATAGCCGCGGTAACCCCGACCGCTAGTAACACAACAACACCCAGTACCACCGGTGCCAAGCGCCGCGACTGAATAATGGCGCCTTCTGCCCGCATTAAAGTTTCATCGGCGATCGCGAGCACCGCATCGGTTCGATCAAGTGCATCGCGCACTTTATCGAGTCCGTGCCGAAGTTCAACCACCTGCTCCTGGCTCGTCTCGACGACTTCAAGCAGCTCCATTGCCCACTCCCCCCGTCATTCGCTCGGCTAATACGGCTTTAAGTGCGGTGTACTGCGGTTTGATCTGCTCATTGATGATTGGCAGCCGTTCATCGAACGGAATGAATGCGCTCTTCATCGCATTTACGGTAAACCACTGCAAATCGTTCAATCCATACCCAAATGCCTCACTCAGTAGTGACATTTCGTTGCTCATTGAGGTACCCGACATTAATCTATTGTCGGTGTTTACTGTCACCCGGAATCCAAGGCGCCGCAGCAGCCCGATCGGATGGGTCTGAATTGAGGCCGCTGCGCCGGTCTGGACATTGGAAGTGGGGCACATTTCGAGCGGGATCCGGCGATCGCGCACATACGCCGCCAGGCGCCCAAGGGTGACCGAGCCATCAGGCTCGACGGTGATGTCGTCGACAATTCGCACTCCGTGCCCGAGGCGGTCAGCGCCGCACCATTGAATGGCTTCCCAGATACTGGGTAACCCGAAAGCTTCACCAGCATGAATCGTGAAGTGTGCGTTCTCGCGACTTAAGTATTCAAAGGCATCTAGGTGACGGGTGGGCGGGTAACCAGCCTCAGCGCCGGCAATATCAAATCCGACCACACCTTTATCGCGGTACTCAACAGTTAGTTCAGCGATCTTGCGCCCATGTGATGCGGTACGCATCGCAGTTAGCAGGACGCCGACTTTAATATTGTTACCATGTGCGGCTGCCGCCCGTTGCCCATCTGCGAAACCTGCAAGCACGGCTTCGACTACCTGCGCTTCGTCCAAGCCTTTTTCAACGTGCAGTTCAGGCGCGAAGCGAACTTCGGCGTAGACCACGCCATCGGCGGCCAGATCACTCGCGCATTCAAGCGCGACCCGGCGCAGTGCCTCCTCGGTCTGCATCACCCCCACGGTGTGCACGAAAGTCTTCAAATACCGCTCCAAGGAGCCGGAGTAGGCCGACTCGGTGAACCACCGCGATAAAACCTCGGGGTCGGTGGCGGGAAGATTCGGATAACCCTGCTCCGCGGCCAACTCCAAGATCGTTTGGGGCCGCAGGCCGCCATCAAGGTGGTCGTGCAGCAGCACTTTCGGGGCCCGCAGAATCAAGTCTTCGGGGACCGGAGAAAAGGTGCCTGCCTCCATCACCATGTACTGAACTTAGTGCTACTAGGTTTTACTAAGGATCGGTGGTGGTGTTTCCGGTACCAAGCTGACTACCTGCTTTAATCAGGGGTGGTAAGTATCGTCTTCGGTCTTGCGACCGCTGTCTTTTTCGCCGCCAGCTCCCTTTCCACCTCCAGGGCATCAAGGCTCATCGGCGCTTACTCAACGGTGGCTTGGGCACTGCTCATCGGCCTTACCGCCACCATCCCGCTGGTATTGATCGCCGGGATTCCACCCGGGCTCACCGGCACCAACTCAATTTGGTGGATAGTCTCTGGCTTGGGAAACGTCACGGGGCTAGTGCTGGCCGCTAGTGCCTTCAGATTTGGCAAAGTCGGTGTCGTCGCGCCCATCCTTGCCACCGAAGGCGCCCTTGCCGCAACCATCGCTGCCATCTTGGGCGAATCAATTGCACCACTTGCGGCCTTCGTGTTGCTGGTGATCGTTGGCGGGGTCATCCTCGCCGCGATCGGCAAGGACCCAGCCCCGATCCCCAACGAGCGGCCGGTCCGCGCGGCAGTGCTCGCCACCATCGGTGCGTTCGCATTTGGAATTGGCCTTTACGCCACCGGAAACCTCAGCGATGAACTCCCGATCGCGTGGCTCCTGCTACCAGCTCGAAGCCTCGGCGTCGTAGCGCTCTTCATCCCCCTGCTATTTCTCCGGAAGCTCAAGATCACCAAGAAGGCGGCGCCCTATGTGGTGCTAGCAGGATTAGTCGAAGTGCTCGGATTCACCTGCTACTCAATCGGTGCCCAGTATGGGGTGGCGGTCACGGCGGTGCTCTCATCGCAGTTCGCGCCGATCGCCGCGGTCATGGCCTACCTGCTGTTCCAGGAGAAGTTGGGCAGAGTTCAAATCGCCGGGGTCGCGGTAATTGTCGCCGGGGTTATCGCACTTATTTTAATTTAAACTTCGAAGAATTTAGATAAATCCATTTTTCCGCTCTATAATCGCCCCATGTCGTACCGGGGGTTCGCTGGTCTTGCGGTGGCATCCGCACTGATCCTCGTGCCAAATTTGGCCCATGCCGGTGAATTTCCCGGGGACCCATGTGCAACCGAGGGTCAGGTCGTTGCTTTAGGTGGCGGCGCAATCAAGTGCACTGGTGGTACTTGGCAACCCAGCCAGGAAACCCCCACCAGCGGTAGCACCGGTGCTTCCACGGTAAAGCAGGCAAAGAACTTTAAGGCGATTGGTACAGCACTATCGCCTTCCACTTTCAATTCCCCCGACAAGCAAGTCGCTGACGTGACAGCAATACGGCTACCAAATGGAAATGTCAAACTTTTCGTCTACGTCGCGAATCAATTCATTCGAAGCGCCACATCGACCGACAAGACGGGGACATCATTCGTTGCCGACCCAACGTCGATTCTGAGTGGTACCGCGGCCGGCCAACCAAGAGTGGTTTCCCTTGGCGGTAGTTCAATGCGACTGTTTTACCTTGAAGGCGGCAACATCAATGCTGCAATAAGTAATGATGGCGGAGTTACTTTCACGAAGGAGGGACCTGTCATCACGACGGCTCAAGCTGGCTTTGAGCCTGGTGGGCTAACGGTCATCAAGCAAGGCGGCGGATACCGGGGTTACTTCTCCAATCTTGAGAAGCCGGGCGAGCGCGCGTTCCGGGTGATGCGGACAGCAACCAGCAAGGACATGATCAATTGGAGTTTGGGCCCAGAAATTACCGGTGCCTCCGGCACCATTAAAGATGGCGGCTCGCATCCATTCGCGGTGATCGATAAGAAAGGCAAGATTGCCCTGTACTACGCCGGTGACCGCGGCAGCTTCTACGGCATCTTGGTCTCCGCGAGTAAGAATGGAGTTACCTTCAGTAATGAGAAGGCTGTAATAACAGGTGGTGGTGACCCCGATATTCTGCCAACCGGTAAGAACTCTGGACTTATGTATTACGGGGCTGACCTTGGTGCCGAGCTCGGCTTTGGCATCAAAGTGGCGAAGTCAACCGGAAATATCGTGCCTTGACCCGCACCAACTAATCTGCTTCTTTAACGCAACGAGCAGGTGCCGCTCGGGCTATCACTCGTTGTGGTAGTTAGTTGATCTTCTCGATCACAAGTGGCAATCGAGTAACCTCGGCGCCAATCGGACCAATGGCGGTAGCATCCGCAAGGGCCGCTAAGGCCCCCTCGAATCGGCTTTCGT
>CAMDKJ010000080.1 GCA_945900705.1 Bifidobacterium breve
ATGCGATGCGGTGCGATTTGCACCAACGCGGGTGCACTATCGCGGCAGGTGTCCACGGCAATGGCGCAGCGCGGGTGAAATGAGCACCCGGTTGGTAGGTCACCGGGGTATGGCGGGTCACCCGGTAGCCCGGTCGGCGAGTAGCGAGCTGCGGGGTCTCCGATCCGCGGGAACGCAGCTGCAAGGGCTCTGGTGTAAGGGTGTTTTGGATTATCGAAGATCTCTAGTGCTGGGCCAGACTCAATAATTTGCCCGGCGTACATAACCGCGATGCGATCGCAGGTAGTGCCGAGCACCCCGAGATCATGGCTGATAAGAATCATTCCCATGCCACCATCTGGACCTGCACTTGCATCGCGCACGAGCCCGGTCAGTAAATCAAGCACCTGCGCCTGCACCATTACATCGAGTGCGGTGGTTGGCTCGTCGGCGATGATGAGGGCTGGCTTGCAGGCTAAAGCCATCGCAATCATTACACGTTGGCGCTGTCCGCCAGAGAGTTGGTGTGGATACGACTTGGCGCGCGAGGTGGGCAAGCCGACTTGTGTTAGTAGCTCACCCACGCGCGAATTTATTTGCTTGTTAGGCACGGACTGATGCAGTCGAATGGGCTCGGCGATCTGATCACCAATGCGTTGAACCGGATTTAGTGCATGCAGTGCGCCTTGAAAGACGATGGCTGCCTGCGACCAGCGCACCGCGCGCAACGTACCCCACTTCATCCTCAACAGGTCGACGCCATCAAGGCGGATTTCACCTCGCACCTGCGCAGTTTCTGGTAGCAGCCGCAAAACTGTCGAAGCCAAGGTGGTCTTGCCGCAGCCGGACTCACCGGCGATGCCGAGGGTTTCACCTGCCTCAACGTCAAGTGTCACCCCGCGAACAGCGGGCACAAGGCCTTCACCTGAGGCGTAGTCGACACTGACATCGCGGAACTGCAGCAATGTCATGATGCCCGCCTGGGGTCCACGATGCGTTCCATCGCTCGACCGACGAGGGTGAACGCCAGCACCACCAACACCACGCAGATACCAGGTGGCAGCACGTACCACCAGGCACCGCGGCTGACCGCCCCGGAGGAGAAAGCCCGGTCAAGCAGAGCACCCCAAGATGGTGCCTGAGGATCGCCGAGGCCAAGGAATGACAGCGTGGTCTCCGAAAGAATGACGATGGCAACGGTAAGTGTGGTGTTGGCGAGTACCAGCGGAAAGACATTGGGCAAAACGTGACGTGACATCTGATACCAGTTACCGGCGCCAAGTGCCTTGGACCGTTCAAGGTAGGGCCGGCCCTCGATTGAGAGGGTTTGGGCGCGGATGAGTCGCGCGGTGCCGGCCCATGAGGTGATGCCGATCACGATGATGAGATTTAAGGTGCTCGGCCCTAGCACCGTCGCTAGCACAATCGCGAGGGGAAGGAAGGGAATGACGAGGAACCAATCGGTCACGCCGACGAGGGCATGACTGCCGGCGCCGCGAAAGTGACCGGCAGCGATGCCGAAGGCGGTGCCAAGCACCATGGAGATTATCGTGGCGGCGATGCCGACGGTTAGCGAGATGCGGGTGCCCCAGGCAAGAAGCAACAAGATGGAACGCCCGGATTCATCGGTGCCGAGTGGGTAACTAAATGATGGTCCTTCGAACCTTCCACCGTCGGCCTTGGTTACGTCAAGGGCCGCGTCCGGGATGAGAATCGGCGCCAAGATCGCGGTGGCGATAAAGATTGCGAGGATCACCACTCCGGTCATTCCACTTCGATCCTTGCGGAACGAATTTGCGAATATGGTCATTGCCAGACGCCGGCGCTGCGCAGAGACATTCATGAGCGCACCCTTGGATCGAATACCACATAGAGCAGTTCCGCGATGAGGTTGGCGACGATAACGGCGATGGAGAACATCAAGAAGATCGCCTGCAAAAGCGGTATATCCGGCCCACGAAGTGCCTCGTAGGTTAATAGACCGAGCCCGGGCCACGAGAAAACAGTCTCAACGGTGATCGCACCTGTAACTACGAAACCTAATGACAAGAAAATCAAGGTGACGGTCGGCAGTAAGGCATTCGGCACTGCATGACGCTTGCGCACCATGGTGTCTCGTAAGCCCTTGGCACGGGCGAGGGTCAAGTACTCCTGCTTACGTTCGTCGATTAGTGATGCCCTCATAACAAGGGCGTAGTCGGCTAGGTAGATGAGTACCAAGGTCGTGCAGGGCAGCACCAGATGCCACAGCACATTCAACCAGCCCATTGGGCTAGAAGTGTCGACGCCGGGACTTGAGATCCCGCCAACCGGAAACATCCCGGGGATACCAAATGCGCCAACCGAGAAGACGATAAGGAGCATCATGCCCAACCAAAACTCCGGCATGGAGTACAAGATCAAGGTGGTGCCGGTCGACATTCGATCAAACCTGCCACCAGGTTTCCAGCCGGCACGGATGCCGATCCAGATGCCGATGAGTGACGCCAACAAGATGGCGGTACCGAGGAGCAAGAGGGTGGGCCAAACTCGCTCGCCGATCATCTCCCATACCGGTCGGGAGAAGCGAGTCGAGTCGATTGTTGAATCGAACGGGTTACGAAGGTAGGTGATGAACTGCTCCAGCAGGGGTTTATTCAGCGCCCTTCGCAGCTCAACTAGTTGCTCCGGGTCCTGGTTGCGCCCACGGGCGTAGAGGCCGATCGGGTCGCCGGGCAGCATGCGAAAGAGGAAGAAGTTAAAGATGACAACGAAGGCGAGGGTGATAAATGCGCGCAGCACCTTGCTGCCGACGACCTTAATTGTTGATCGGGACACCCATTGCCCGCGTAATGGGTCGGGCTCACCGACGGCTACTTCCTGCAGGATGGAGATGGCCCACTCCTTTTCAGCGGCACGATCCCTATATGTACTACAGATTGGCCCCGCAGGGGAATGACTTTACTCAATTGCACCGAGTAATTGGTGTTGGGAGCAGCACCTGGAGTGGTGCTTGGTGCAGGCTGAGAACTAAACCGCGCAACTCATATCAGCGCCGCAGCACAGGGGAGACTTGATTTTCCCGTGCCCATTTGGGCACTCTGAAATCGCGACTGTTGATCCGTCATCCTTGGTGAGCGTCGCATCGACTAAGTCAGCGCTGCATGCACCACAGGTGGTGTTGACGGACATATTGCACTTGGGGCAGGTGTATAGGGCCATGCTGGAATCCTACCCCAAGGCCTTACCCAGGAGTTGAATGGATCGGAGCCGGCCTTCTACCGAGGCCGATTGATGGGCTACCATAAGTTCGTCAGCGTCAGCGTGCTGTTGGAAGTCGCGCAAATAATCCCGGACGGCCTCGGCACGGCCTTGAGCCGTGTAGGTGAGCATGTGATCGACTTGCTGGCCCTGCGGCCCTTCAAGTAGGGCATCGATCTGAAGATCGTCCAGGGGATTTTCAGGATTACCGAACAAGACTCCAATGAGGCTGCGTCGCCGTGTTTCAAAACTCGCGCGCGCCTCCTCGTCTGAGTCTGCGGCAATGACATTAACCCCGGCAATTACATGAGGACGCTTCAGTTGGTCGGACGGTTCGAAGCGCTCGCGGTAGATGCGCACGGCGCTCTGAAGTTCAGTTGGCGCGAAATGCGATGCGAATGCGTAGGGGAGTCCGAGCATTGCTGCAAGTTGAGCTCCGAACAACGAGGACCCAAGAATGTAGAGCGGCACGTTGGTGCCCTGACCTGGAATAGCGCGAACGCCGGGCATTAAAGAGTCCTTGCCAAGATAGGCCTGTAGCTCTAAAACATCCTGCGGAAAGTTCTCGGCGGTTTGTGGATGACGCCTGAGCGCCCGCATCGTGTTTCGGTCTGACCCTGGGGCACGGCCGAGTCCGAGATCGATTCGACCCGGGTGCAAGGTGGCAAGAGTTCCAAACTGCTCAGCGATGACAAGCGGTGAGTGGTTTGGCATCATGATGCCGCCGGAGCCGAGTCGAATACTTTTGGTATTGGCTGCTACATGTGCGATAAGAACTGACGTGGCTGAAGATGCGATCGTCGCCATGTTGTGGTGCTCGGCGTACCAGACGCGTTGGTAGCCGAGGTCTTCTGCAAGCTGGGCAATCCGCACGCACCCGTCGAGACTCTCGCGAATGGATTCATTTGGCCCAACAATGGCCAGATCCAGAAGTGAAAGTGGTACTCCGGGCATTGGGGCCTTTCAATTTTCAGTGAAATGTATTAGGCATGTTAAGCATTCGAGGTTAGTGACCGCGCGCGACCCAGGCTTGGTAATCCGCAGCTTCGCCCGAGGCCGTGGTTTCACCACCGTGACCGGGTAGCACTTTGGTGTTACCGGGAAGGGTCAGAATTTTCTCGCGGATGGATTCCAGGATCGTGGGGAAGTCACTAAATGATCTACCGGTCGCACCAGGTCCGCCTTGGAAGAGGGTGTCACCGGAGATCAGTGAGTCAAGTGCCGGGATGTACAGGCAGACCCCACCCGGTGAATGGCCGGGGGTGTGCAGCACTTTGACCGAAATCCCAGCCACCTCGATTATTTCTCCATCATTTAGCTCGGTGGGTACGACTCCGGGATGTACTACCTCCCAAAGCATCAGATCGTCAGGATGTAAGTGGATCGGTGCCCCGGTCATCTCTGCGATAACCACGGCCTGCCCAATGTGATCGTCGTGGCCGTGCGTGCAGATGACACCAGAAACCTTGCGGCTGCCGATCGCATCAATGATTGCAGCGCGATCGTGGGCTGGGTCGATGACAATAACCTCGGAGTCGTCACCTATTAGATAAACGTTGTTATCAACTTCCCAGGTGCCACCATCGAGCGAAAATGTTCCGCTAGTAACGATCTTTTCGATGCGAGGTGGCATTACAGAACCACGACCGAGCGAAGAACTTCGCCTCTGTGCATCTTCGCGAAAGCCTCTTCAACTTCATCGAGGGAAATTTCTTCTGAAACAAATCGATCCAAAGGCAGCCGGCCTTGCAGATACAGATCAATTAGCATCGGGAAGTCGCGCGATGGTAGGCAATCCCCGTACCAACTTGACTTAAGTGAGCCACCGCGACCGAAGACGTCAATGAGCGGCAGATCTAATCGCATTGTCGGATCCGGTACGCCGACCAGCACCACGGTGCCGGCGAGATCGCGCCCATAGAAAGCAGCTTCGTATGTTTCTGGACGCCCCACAGCGTCTATCACAACATCGGCACCGAAGCCGCCGGTAAATTCTTGGATCCCTTCGACCGCATCGCGATCGCGTGAGTTAACGGTGTGCGTTGCTCCGAACTCTCGGGCAAGCTCGAGCTTTCGGTCGTCAATGTCAACCGCGATGATGGTGCTGGCTCCGGCCAACCGGGCTCCTGCTATTGCGGCGTCACCTACGCCGCCACAACCGATCACGGCGACGGTGTCGCCGCGCGTGATATTTCCAGTAGTGATCGCCGCGCCAAGACCGGCCATTACACCGCAACCGAGTAACCCAGCAACTGGGGCGGGGGCTCTTCGATCGACTTTGGTGCACTGCCCGGCTGCCACCAGAGTTTTTTCTGCGAATGCGCCGATACCAAGCGCTGGGCTCAATTCGGTGCCATCCTCCAGCGTCATCTTTGATGCAGCGTTATGGGTGTTGAAGCAGTACCACGGGCGACCACGCCGACAGGCGCGACAATCTCCGCACACTGCGCGCCAGTTCAAGATGACATAGTCACCGGGCTGAACATCGGTGACACCTTCGCCAACGGTGTCGACGAAACCGGCTGCTTCGTGGCCGAGCAGGTAAGGGAATTCGTCGTTGATGGCGCCTTCGCGGTAGTGCAAATCCGTGTGGCATACACCGCAGGCCGTGATCTTCACCTTCACTTCGCCCGGCCCTGGATCGGGTATCACGATGTTCTCGATTGAGACGGGTGCGCCCTTAGCTTTAGCGACAACCCCGCGAACTACCTCAGACATGTGTGCCCTTCCTAATTAGCGCGAGGAATCCCAAAAACCGGCTGTGGCCGAACTTGGTGTGGCTGTCAAATACAAACAGATGGTAAGTCCCGGGTCGGAAAACACAAAGTCCAAAAGGGGTTTTTGCCCTTTCCGAACTAAGTTGCGGCGGTCCACATACTATTTCACTCATGCGCACCAATCTGGCGATATTTTTCCTAGGGCTAGGCCTGATACTCCCGCTGGCCCCGACAGCCGTGGCGCAGGCCCCACTGGGCTCTCCGATTAGCACCCCCATGGGAGCCACCCGCGTGGCTCCTAGCGCGATGGCTCGTGCCGCCGCCGCGACCGGCACGCCTGCGGCGATCTTGGCCACGGTGCCCGCGGTCTCACCGCTGCGAGTGGGATACGGACCGGGCCTGTTTCCGTCTATGGCTTCCAAGGCTAAAGACAAGCGCGGATGCACCCTACGCAATCAGATGCTGATCAAATTGGCGACTAAGAAGCCGCGGGTGGGGGCCGGATGCACGCTTACCGGCGGCCTTTGGACCCTTGATTTCGGTGCTTCTAAAACCAATCAGGCGTCCAAGGTGAAACTTGGCAAGTTAATGCCTGACCTTTATGTCTATGGCCAGGGTGCCTACCTTTGGACACAACAGCAGCGCGCCGCATACTCAACAACGGTGGTTAAGGCTGCCACCAGCTCGAAAACTAGATCTAAAGCAACAACGATTAGTCCTATTATTTGGCTTCCAACTATCTCAAACCTTCAACCGGTATCTCGCCAAGGCTTTATTATTATGAAGTCCCTATTGGACTTACTGATAAGTTCACCAGACCCGACGGTACAACTGGCGGCTTTGAAATTAAGGCACCCGCTCTTCTTCGAATCCTGGACTGTGGCGACAGTACTTAACGCCAAGGCTTGGGGCTTGAGTTTCTCGCCGAAGGTCTTTGCGAATTTTCAGTTAACGATCGATGAATGCGCAAATAACCCATCTCCCTCACAAGATATCTGCTCGAATAGTTATGCCGTCCCCAACGAGGCCCAGCAATTCAACGTGGTCGCTGTCCCGCAGATTGCCTCTGAGATGGCGGCACCTGAGCCAGCAATCCTGAATTCGTATAGCGCGCCAACTAGTCCGGCCGTGGGTCGTGACCTATTCGGCATCCACGCACCGGCTGACTGGGTTAGTGATGTGGCCAGCGGGTACGAGGGGCCAACTGATCCGGCAACTATCCCGAACGTGCCAGTTGGGTATGTGCGGTTGTGGGACACCGAAACCAAGTGGCGAGATATTGAGCCGACCCCGGGCAAATTCGTGTGGCGTAAATTGCAAAAGCAGATTGAAACGGCGCAGGTGCTAAACGCAAGGGTGATGCTGGTACTAGGTGGCACACCAGCGTGGGCAGGTGGTGGTGGTGTAACGGATAACCCGACCAATATCGCTGACTGGCGCAGTTACGTGCGTGAAGTCTCATGCAAATACGGCCCATCAATCAGCGCATATGAGGTTTGGAACGAAGCTAACTTGGATACTTTCTACAGCGGTACCCCGGCGCAGATGGCCGATCTAACCTTGGCGGCTTTCGAAGAGATCCGTAAATGCAATCCGAGCGCTATCGTGGTGGC
>CAMDKJ010000081.1 GCA_945900705.1 Bifidobacterium breve
CATGGTGCCGTGTGTGGGGTCTCCTTCGCCGTTTGGGCGCCCAATGCGCGAGGGGTCCGAGTCACGGGTGATTTCAAGTACTGGGATGGTGTCGCGCACCCGATGCGCAGCCTGGGGGCGTCTGGTATTTGGGAGTTATTCGTCCCGGATATAACTGACGGCAACCGATATAAATACCAAATCCTAGGAAGCGATGGGATCTGGCGGCAAAAGGCCGACCCATGCGCCTTCGCAACCGAAATTCCACCTGCCAACAACTCGGTTGTTTTCACGTCTAATTACCAATGGCAAGATGCCACATGGCTAGATAAACGCGCCAATACCGATGCACTTACCTCTCCGATGAGCATTTATGAAGTTCACCTAGGCTCTTGGCGCAGCGGGCTTAATTATCGTCAACTTGCCGACGAGCTAACTGAGTATCTCAGCGAAACCGGGTTCACCCATGTTGAGTTCTTACCTGTCTCCGAGCACCCGTACGGACCGTCTTGGGGTTACCAAGTTACTTCCTATTTCGCACCCACCTCACGTTTCGGCTCACCCGATGACCTTCGCTATCTCATTGACCGCCTCCATCAAGCCGGAATTGGCGTTTTAGTTGATTGGGTTCCGGCCCACTTCCCCAAAGATGAGTGGGCTCTAGCCCGGTTCGATGGCACCGCACTTTATGAACACCCAGACCCAAGACGTGGCGA
Source organism: Bifidobacterium breve (assembly GCA_945900705.1). Taxonomy (GTDB): domain Bacteria; phylum Actinomycetota; class Actinomycetes; order S36-B12; family S36-B12. Next base: position 696 of record CAMDKJ010000081.1, read on the forward strand.
GCACCCAGACTGGGGCACGTATGTCTTTGACTTCGGCCGCGTTGAAGTTCGAAACTTTCTGGTTGCTAATGCCCTTTATTGGTTCGAGGAGTTTCACGTCGATGGCCTGCGCGTTGATGCAGTGGCTTCAATGCTTTATCTCGATTATTCGCGGGGGCCCGGAGAGTGGGAGCCCAATCAATTCGGAGGACGAGAGAACCTTGATGCAGTTGCCTTCCTGCAGGAGGTAAATGCGACCGTATACAAACGGGCACCCGGCGCGATCATGATCGCCGAAGAATCCACCTCCTGGCCCGGAGTCACCCAACCCACCCACTTGGGCGGACTAGGTTTTGGGTTCAAGTGGAATATGGGCTGGATGCATGATGCCCTCGGCTATATTCAGCATGAGCCAATCCACCGTCAGTACCACCATGATGAAATGACTTTCGCCATGGTCTACGCGTATAGCGAGCACTTTGTGCTGCCGATATCCCATGATGAAGTTGTTCACGGAAAAGGTTCCTTAGTGGGGCGCATGCCCGGTGACCGCTGGCAGCAATTGGCGAACCTGCGGGCCTTCTTAGCTTTCATGTGGGCGCACCCAGGAAAGAAACTCCTCTTCATGGGTTCGGAGTTCGCACAGTCAGGTGAATGGGCGAGCCAGCGCAGCCTTGACTGGACGGTCCTGCAATTCGCCGAACACGCTGGCATCTTGCGCACAGTTTCGGATCTCAATAACGTCTACCGCGCCACCCCCGCACTTTGGCAACGCGATGACGATCACGGCGGTTTCGAATGGATCGACGCCGGTGATGCTCAAGGAAATGTTTTCACCTGGCTCCGTTGGGATAAGAATGGTCGCCCGCTAGCCTGCGCTACGAACTTCTCCCCCACCCCGCATGAGAACTACCGAATTGGCCTACCCATAAGCGGCCGTTGGGTCGAAGTAATGAACACCGACGCAGACGTCTATGGCGGAAGCGGTGTCGGCAATCTTGGCGGGGTAGAAGCCGTTGAGGTGCAATGGCAGGGTCGTCCGGCGTCCGCGCAGATAGTTTTGCCACCATTGGCCGCTATCTATCTGCGCTTTGACCCAAGCCCCGGTTGAGCCTCGAGTTCATCAGGCTAGAAAAGCGCATTTGCTAATGCCGTGCGCGCCGCGGGGACCGCGGGGTCCTCGCCAGCAAGGACGAACAGTTCGAGCAACCGCGCGCGAACCAGCTCACGATCAGGGCCACTAGACGACCTGACACAGGCAACGAGCCGATCGAATGCGAGTGTCCAACGCCCAGCGAGTGCATCAAAATCAGCGGTAGCGCACTGCACTCGTACATCAGCGGCCGCATCCGGCTGATCGGCGATCGCCCGCAGTGCTCCCTCATCTTCACCTTCGGTACGGCGATAAAGGCCCACCGTGGCCAGTCCGGCGATGGCATCACGCTCACTTGGATCAGCATCGAGAATGAGTTGATAGGCCGCCGCTGCGCCATCCCAATCACCGGCTTCGATCGCATTGAATGCCGCATCAAATCTTGGATCGGTCGCAGGTTCGGTATCTGCTTCCGCAACCGCCGGCTCGTCTGGCACCTGTCCGTGGTCATCGGTCAAGGTGCCGGTAACCCCCTGCTCGGCGGCAACCTTCAACAGTTCATCCAAGATCTGTCTGATCTGCGGCTCGGGGTAAGCGCCTTGGAAAAGTGGAACCGGCTGCCCCATGATCACCGCGAAAACCGACGGAATCGACTGCACTTGGAATGCAGCCGCCACCCGCTTCTCAGCGTCAACATCAACTTTGGCGAGGATCCAGCGACCGGCGTACTCAGCGGCCAATTTCTCCAAAATCGGCGACAGCTGCTTGCACGGCCCACACCACTCGGCCCATAGATCAAGTACCACCGGCACGGTCATCGACCGCTCGATCACCGCCGACTGAAAACTGGCCTCGGTAACGTCGATTACCACCCCGGCCGGTGCATTAGCCACAGCTGCGGCGGCCTGCTGTTGGTTTTGACGCGCCGAAGCGAGCGCGCCGAGATCAATGGCACCGCGGCCAGAAAATGGAGTTGAAGTCACCCCCCTATCTTCCACCATGGGGCTCCTTGCCCTGCCCGACCCCCAGCGAGGACACTAAGCTGGTGCATATTTCAGCCAAGGCAGATTATGGGATGCGCGCACTCCTTGAACTCACCGTGTCATACGCCGAGGATCCCAAACGACTAGTTAAGGGCGAAACCATCGCCACCGCCCAAGACATCCCGATGAAATTCCTCGAAGGGATTTTGCGGCAACTACGCCAATACGGAATTGTGGGCAGTCAGCGCGGAGCCGATGGCGGCTACAGGCTTGACCGCGACCCAACTCAAGTCACCATCGCCGATGTAGTTCGCGCACTTGACGGGCCCCTTGCCGCCGTTCGAGGACAACGGCCCGAAGATGTTGAGTATGTGGGGGCCGCCGAGCACCTACGCGAAGTCTGGATTGCGGTACGCGCATCAATGCGCCACGTTTTGGAGAACATCACCCTCGCCGATGTGGCCGCCAACAAATTGCCCGCCGAAGTCACAGGGCTGCTTGCCGAGCCTGGTGCCTGGCAGCGTCGCACTAACTAAGTTGCTCCGCGGCCGCATAGGCGTCCATGGCGCCATCAAGCACTGCCTCGCTCAGCGAATCTATCTCGGCAGCGCGAATCGACAAGCGCGACTTAGTCTCGCCAATTACCAGCGCGCAGATTTCATCTTTGATCCGGCGAAGTTTTCGCGCTCTATCTTGCCCACTGCCGATTAGCCAAATGCGATGCTCGTCAATGGCGGCTAGCAGGGAGTCGATGCCATCACCAAGTGATGCGACCGTCTTCAATACCGGTGGCCGCCAACCCTCATGTTGGCCTAGTGAAATCATGTGCCGTAATTCTCGAACCGTGGTTTCGGCACCCTCGCGATCGGCCTTATTCACCACAAAGATGTCGCCGATTTCGAGAATGCCGGCTTTCGCCGCTTGGATACTGTCGCCCATACCTGGGGCAATTAATACGACGGAAGTGTCAGCGGTCGCGGCGACCTCTACCTCTGATTGGCCAACGCCAACAGTTTCAATAAGCACCGCATCGAAACCTGCGGCGTCAAGTACCCGAATTACCTGGGGGGTTGTCGCCGCCAACCCCCCAAGATGCCCACGGGAGGCCATTGACCTGATGAATACGCCCTCATCCGTTGCATGTTGCTGCATGCGAATTCGATCACCCAAGAGTGCGCCACCAGAAAATGGCGAGGATGGGTCTACCGCCAAAACGGCTACGCGATTACCCCGGGCCCGAAACGCCGAAACCAGTGCGGAGGTGGTGGTGGATTTACCGACCCCGGGTGCCCCCGTGATACCAATTACTTGAGCCCGCCCGACGAACCCAGCCAGTGCCTGCATGGCCTCGCGGGCATCGGCCGAACCGTCTTCAATGCGAGAAATCAATCGCGCAATATCGCGCTGCTCGCCCGCTTGGGCGCCAGCGATCAAATCTGCAACACTCACCGGCTGATCATCTCGCAACTTGGGCTATCAGGCTTTAGGCACGCGCACGAGCAAGGCATCACCTTGGCCGCCACCACCACAAAGTGCCGCTGCACCGGTGCCACCGCCGCGTCGCTGCAGCTCGAGCGCTAGGTGCAAGACGATTCGGGCACCCGACATCCCAACGGGGTGACCCATGGATATCGCGCCGCCGTTTACGTTGACGATTTCGCCGGACACACCAAGTGCCTTACTCGATACCACTCCCACCGCAGCGAATGCCTCGTTAATTTCGAGTAGATCGAGGTCGCTGACGGCAATGCCCTCGCGCTGGCAGGCCTTGATGATTGCGTTTGCGGGCTGCTCCTGCAATGACGAGTCGGGGCCGGCCACGACCCCGTGACTGCCGATCTCAGCGAGCCATTTCAGACCTAGTTCTTCGGCCTTCTGCTTACTCATCACCACGACCGCGCAGGCACCGTCGGAGATTTGTGACGCACTGCCAGCGGTGATAGTGCCATCCTTGGTAAATGCTGGGCGCAGCCCTGCGAGGGACTCGACCGTGGTGTCGGCGCGCACCCCTTCGTCGGCGCTGAACGTAATCGGCTCACCTTTACGCTGCTTGATCTGCACCGGTGTGATTTCGTTGTCAAAAATTCCACTTGACTGCCCGGCAGCCGCCCGCTGATGCGACGCAGCCGCGAAAGCGTCCTGCTCCTCGCGAGTTAGGTCATAGCGCGCATTGTGCTTCTCGGTGCTCTCGCCCATGCCGCATTCATCAAATACACAGGTCAGGGCGTCATAGGCCATTGAATCGACCATGGTCCAGTCGCCGTACTTGGTGCCCTCCCGGGAGCCAAGAAGCAGGTGCGGAGCGTTAGTCATTGATTCCATCCCACCGGCCACGATGCAGTCAAACTCTCCGGCACGAATTAGCTGGTCGGCAAGGGCAATAGCGTCAATGCCGGATAGGCAAACCTTGTTAATCAGGAGTGAGGGCACATTCATGCTGATGCCGCCTTTGACGGCGGCCTGGCGCGCCGGCATCTGGCCAGCGCCGGCTTGCAGCACCTGACCCATGATTACGTAATCAACCTGATCTGGCGCTACGCCGGCGCGTTCAAGTGCCGCGGCAATGGCCATACCGCCGAGATCGGTGCTGCTAAATGACTTTAAAGAGCCCAGCAGGCGCCCGATCGGGGTCCGCGCTCCGGCAACGATGACTGAACCACCTGAGAACGACATTTCGGCTCCTTAGCTTGCCTTGGCAACTAGTTGGCTTCGTCAATGCGACGATAGGGCTATGAACACACATTCTACGAATCCAGCCACCCCCCGGCACTTGCCCCCGGCGGACGCCTCCGACGCCTTACTGACCGACTTGGACCATGTGGGCATCGCTGTCCCGGATTTAGAGGTAGCCAAGGAGTTCTACTCCCGCGTCTTTGGCTTGCAGGTCGTTCACGAGGAAGTAAATGAAGAACAAGGTGTTCGCGAAGCGATGCTGGGCGTGGGCGATAGCTGCATCCAGTTGCTTGCCCCGCTGACCCCTGAATCCACCATCGCCAAGTTCATCGACCGCGCCGGGCCCGGTATTCAGCAGGTGGCCTATCGCGTTAGCGACGTCAAGGCCGTCGCGGCGACGCTGCGCGAACGGGGGGTCAGGGTGCTCTACGACGAGCCAAAGATTGGCACCGCTGGATCATTGGTCAATTTCGCCCATCCAAAGGACTGTGGCGGGGTGCTGATCGAACTCGTCCAACCTGCGAACTGAAGGATTTCGCGAATCTAGAGATTGCCGGCTGGCGTCATACTCGCGGGCTGGTGGGGTGCCCATAATGGGCTTCTGGCATCCTTCCCTGATGCAATACATAGTTGATGCAATCACCGCTGGTGCCGACAGTGCCGAGTTCGCCGCTCTCCCTTTGCCGGAGTCATATCGCGCGGTCACGGTGCATAAGGACGAAGCCACCATGTTTGACGGTATGGCCTCACGTGACAAGGATCCGCGAAGTTCCATCCATCTAGATGAGGTGCCGGTGCCTGAACTCGCACCCGGCGAGGCATTAATCGCCGTAATGGCATCGAGCATCAACTACAACACGGTGTGGACGTCGATCTTTGAGCCGGTCTCGACTTTTGGATTTCTAGAGCGTTACGGCAAGTTGAACCCTTACGCGAAGCGCCATGATTTGCCCTATCACGTTATCGGCTCAGATGCGTCCGGCGTCGTTCTGCGGACCGGCCCGGGAGTCCACATGTGGAAAGCGGGAGACGAAATTGTCGCGCACTGCCTAAGTGTCGAACTCGAATCACCACTCGGCCATAACGACACGATGCTTGATCCCGAACAGCGCATCTGGGGCTTTGAAACCAACTTCGGCGGCCTTGCACAACTTGCAATTGTGAAATCAAATCAGTTGCTGCCAAAACCAGCGCATCTAACTTGGGAGGAAGCCGCAAGTCCGGGCCTCGTTAATTCCACGGCATACCGTCAACTGGTTTCACGCAATGGCGCGGCCATGAAGCAGGGCGACGTTGTTCTCATCTGGGGTGCCTCCGGTGGTCTTGGCTCATATGCGACGCAATACGCACTCAACGGTGGGGCTACCCCGGTCTGCGTGGTCTCAAGTCCGCAAAAGGCAGACATCTGCCGCGGCCTCGGAGCAGAATTGATTATCGACCGCTCGGCTGAGGGTTACCGCTTCTGGAAGGACGAAACCACCCAAGATCCAAAAGAGTGGCAGCGCCTTGGAAAAAAGATCCGTGAACTCACCGGAGGAGACGATGTCGACATCGTCTTTGAACACCCAGGGCGCGAAACATTCGGCGCGAGTGTTTACGTGGCGCGCAAGGGTGGCACCATCGTGACCTGCGCCTCAACCTCGGGCTATATGCATGAATATGACAACCGGTACCTGTGGATGAGCTTAAAGCGAATTGTAGGTAGCCATTTCGCGAATTATCGCGAAGCATATGAAGCCAATCGCATGGTCTCACGAGGCATGATTCATCCAACCCTTTCTAAGACCTTCAGCCTCGAAAACGCCGGTGAGGCCGCCTACGAGGTGCACCACAACCTGCATCAGGGCAAAGTTGGGGTACTTTGTCTTGCCCCCGAAGAAGGGCTAGGTGTTCGTGACCATGAACTGCGCGCCAAGCACCTTACGGAGATTAACCGCTTTCGCGTATCCACCTGATTAGCACTTAACATCAGCACATGAGCGCCACCGTTACTCCAGCCATGCCCTGGCGGGTCGGACGATCTGGCTCACCGATGGGTTATCTGCCAGGTCTCGATGGAATCCGCGCACTAGCGGTAATTGGGGTGCTTCTTTATCACGGTAATTTCAATGGGCTCCGGG
>CAMDKJ010000082.1 GCA_945900705.1 Bifidobacterium breve
GGATTTTGAAGACGTACTCCTAGTTACCGTGGGCGCACTGCAGACTCGCCCCGATATCCTCGACGAGGTGCATTCGGCATACCGGTGGTTCACCGTTGACGAATTTCAAGATGTGAACCCACTGCAGCATCGGTTGCTTACCCTATGGCGCGGTGACCGTGACGAGGTATGTGCTGTTGGTGATGTTAGCCAAACGATCTACTCATTCACGGGCGCGTCGGCCGACTACCTGGTAAATTTTCGCACCGAGTTTCCCGATGCGACCGAGGTGCGATTAGTTAATTGTTATCGGTGCACACCCGAAATCGTGAGCAAGGCCAATGCGGTGATCGTGCAGGCGCACTCGCGGGCCGCCGTGACTTTACGGTCGATGCGCGAGCCTGGGGTGGAGCCCACGGTGCAGTCATACTCCGATGAAGTTGCGGAGGCGACCGCGGTCGCTGAATCAATTTCAACGCACCTACGAAATGGGATCTCTGCCCGCGATATCGCCGTGTTGTTTCGGATGAATGCGCAATCGGCGGATCTTGAGGCGGCATTATCGGCGCGCGGGATCGCTGTTGTCATGCGAGGGGCTGAGCGATTCTTTGATCGCCCGGAGGTGCGCGAGGGCGTGACTCGTATCAGGGGCGCAGCACGCGCCGGAGGTGCCACCGGTGTACTCGGTGATGAAGTTCGCGGGATCCTCAGCGCTGCAGGCTGGGCCGCTGAACGGCCGCAGGGTAGCGGTGCGGTTCGTGAACGCTGGGAGTCGCTCGCGGCATTGGTGACTTTGGCCGACGAGAATCCGCAGTGGGATTTGCCGGCATTTGTTACCGAACTTGATCATCGCTCCGAGGCGCAACATGCTCCGGCCGCCGATGCCGTGACACTTTCCTCATTGCATTCGGCTAAGGGCCTTGAATGGCAGGTGGTTTTCATTGTCGGGTGCAGTGATGGGTTACTTCCGTTGTCGAATGCTGACTCACCCGATGAGATAGAGGAGGAGCGCCGATTACTTTATGTTGGCATGACGCGCGCTAAGTCATACTTGCATCTGTCTTGGGCGCGGGCCCGGCAACCAGGTGGCCGTGAAAATCGGGAGTTCAGCAAATTCCTAGTCACACTTCGCGACTCAACGGGTCAAATTGCTGATGGGCTTGACGGTGATCAGTCGCGGGGGAGTGTGCATCGCGGCTCTGGTCGCGCGCGCACCGAACGCAAGAAGCGCGGGCCGGCAATGTGCCGCACCTGCGGTAAGGGGTTGGTCACCGCGCCCGAGCGCTCCTTAGGCAGGTGCCGTACCTGTCCTTCGACTTATGACCCTGAGCAGTTCGAGCAGTTGAAACGGTGGCGACTGCGTCAGGCGACAGAGCGCGAAGTCCCGGCGTTCGTCGTCTTCACCGATGCAACTTTGCTGGCAATTGTTGAACAGTTGCCGGCAAGTTTGGAGCAGTTGGCGGCTATACCCGGCATCGGGCCGGCGAAGTTGGAGTTGTACGGGCCAACGCTCCTAGAGTTGTTGGGAGACCCGACCCGCTAGCTCGTTGCTAGTGGCCAGCAGCGGTGAAATCAGGTACCCAACGCGTTAGTTCAGCGCGCATCGGAACGGTGGCACCGAGTTGGCACAGCACGCCGATACAACCCAGCCAGACCCGATGGATCAATGCATATGACGGCGGCAGGTTTAGTTTCAGTCCTACGGCGAAATCGGGATTGCGCATATCGTTCATGCGGGTAAATTGCTCTCGCATCCAATCACGGGAGAAAGTGAACTCTTCGTAGCGGGCTGGATCAACAAAAGGCTCGAGGTATCCCAGCACTTGCTCGGCATCGACCTCAATATTGGGCTTGATGAAACCCTCGGCGCGTAGACCCTCGATTACCGTTTGTGCATCCCCCAATTGGGCGATACGAAGTAATGAACCCATTGCCGAAGGTAGGCCGTCAGGCAATGATGCGCAGGCACCGAAGTCAAGTACGCCCAGGCGGCCATCCGGGGTGATGCGGAAGTTGCCGGGGTGTGGGTCGGCGTGTAGGAGGCCAGCACGCGATGGGCCAGATAGCAAGAAACGTTCATAGAGGACCCCGGCGGCATCACGTTCGGCTTGACTGCCGTCTTTAATGATGGATGAGAGTGCGGTGCCGTCAATCCATTCACTAACGAGCACATGTGGTGCTGCAACAAGAACATGGGGTATTACAAACTCCGAGTCACCTTCGTAGGCGATGGCGAAAGCCCGTTGATTCTGTGACTCGTGCAAGTAATCGAGTTCGTCAACGGCACGATCGCGTAACTCATCCAGCAGTGGCTTGATATCGAGACCGGGTATCCAGGAGGCAAAGAGTTTACCCATTCGCGCCATTTGGTTGAGGTCGCTAATTAGGGCTTTATCTGCTCCGGGGTATTGCACTTTAACCGCCACCACGCGGCCGTCATGCCAAGTTGCTTTATGTACCTGCCCGATGGAGGCGGCCGCTGCGGGCTGGTCTGCGAACTCCAAGAATTTCGTGCGCCAATCCACGCCAAGTTCGTCGGTGAGAATCTTGTGGATAGCTTCAGCGGGTAGCGGAGGTGCAGCATCTTGTAATTTCGTGAGGGCCGCTCGATAAGGGCCGGCGAAGTCCTCGGGTAGTGCGGCCTCGAAAATACTCATGGCCTGACCAAGTTTCATGGCCCCGCCTTTAAGCTCGCCGAGTACTTTGAACATCTGTTCAGCGGTGCGCGCTTGCAATTCAGCAGCCACTATTTCAGCGGATTTGCCGCCGACCCGCTTACCGAATCCCAGCGCGGTTCGCCCAGCAAAAGCGGCCGGCAGCGCAGCCATCCGCACACTGCGGGTGAGGGCATTTCGTGGGAGTTTGGCCATACCTAATTGTCACCCAAATGTTAATGGGGCGCGCATCGGGTCAAGCTGAGCCCAAGAGCACCCACAAAGTGGGTGTGGTGGTCGGCGCACCGGCATTGCCCTACCTCCGGGGAGCCTTAGTTCAAAAGCGATCTCACGCCACTGCTCGCTATTTTGCGGCTGATCAAGCCACGTTCGAACGAGGAGGGCGGTTTGGACGGCGGTTGCGCGAATTAGTAGGCGGTCCTTCGGGGGAGCCACCAACCGGCGAATTTGGCTGGCCAACTGCAGGGTAATTTTTGGCCACATGGCATCGGCATCGACGGTGTGGAGATACGCGCAGCGCAGGCAACTTGTCACACCCGGTATAACAAGTGGCCCAACGATGGCGCGGGCCCCGTAGACGGTCGCTGACAGGTGTGGGTGATCATGTAGTGGGGTGTCGACCTCGTCGATGATGTCTGGGTGCAAACCGTCGGCAAAAATTATTAGGCTCTGATAATTATCGTAATTGGGTATCTTCACATCAGATTCGATCGTGCGTAACCCGGCCAGGTTCAGGGCCGAGTAGAGCTCATTGGCGAGCGCGGTGGTTCCAATAACGTGAATATTGGTGTCTTGGCGACTCTCGAATGCGGTGAGCGCTTCGCGATCTTTCGGGTAAGTGTGGGCGGCAGCGGCTAGGTCACCGAGTTGTTCATCTCGCTCGACCGCGCTGAGCCAGCGCCAACTGGTCGGCATGTCAGTTGCGTCATCAATAGCGCCAAGGGCTTTCAGCGCCCGAATTATCCGACCCGCGGTTTCCGGGGCGATATTGAGTTGATCGATGACCTCGCGCCAGGTGCGAAGGCCATCTAGGCCACGCAGCCATCGGACATGGATTTCATCCATCTCGTCTAGCTTGACTCGGGTATCGCCGGCCCAGATCACCAGGTGGCCAGATTCGCGCCAGCTAGTAGGGAAGTCTCGACGATAAACCGGGCGGGATTCAAGGGGCATGAGGTCGGTGAGTTGATTTAGCGAATCTAGAACTCTCATGACTGAAGAGTTGTGCCTTTGACCTGTGGATTGCTACTTGCTATGCACAGGGCAAATGCGGTAGGGAGAATTAAGCGCACCGAGAGGTGCTGACTCTGGTCATTCCCACCCGTGGCCACAATGTCCGGTTTATCCTGTTATTCCGCGATAAATACCCGAAAACATAGGCGAAATTGAGTTTGGGTCGCTCGCGCCGTGGCCGTTCTAGTCGGCAATTGCCCTATCGTGAGGAAATCCCGATGGGATGTGGTGGTGCACACCACCTGGCCGCCCCCAGCGGTTCAGCAATTAAACGGAGGTCCCAATGGCTGAGAGTTACACCGGCGAGGCGTACTGCGTTAAGTGCAAGGCAAAGCGGGAGTTCACCGGTCACGTCGAAGAGACCAATGGACGACGTTTTGCCAAGGGCATCTGCCCAACCTGCGGCACCAAGGTGACGCGCATCCTCGGTAAGGCCGCCCAATAGGCGGTACCGACAATCGACAAAATGCGGCGAGGCCCCACCTAGGGGCCTCGCCTCATTACTCTTCATAGCCACTTCTGGCGCGGGCCACGCGCTCCACGCAGGCCATGGGGAGGTACCTTGATCTGGTGAGCGGAAACTTGCCCTTTGGCTTCGGCGCCCCGGACTCCGGTGGCAATGGGTTCGATATGTCTTCACTTGGTGCGGCTCTGCAGCAATTGGGCCAGATGATGCAAAACCCAAGTAGTGGGCCGGTCAACTGGCCGATGGTGAGTGAGGTTGCCCGAAAGACACTTACCGCAACCGGTGATCTTGTTATTGCTGATGCGCAGCAGCGTGCGGTTGCTGAATCGATGCGACTTGCAGACTTGTGGCTTGATGAAGCAACCACATTCCCAGCTGTTGCGTCGCCGCCGCGGGCCTGGAGCCGATCAGAGTGGTTCGAAGCCACGTTGCCGATGTGGCAGCGATACATCGAACCTATTGCCATTCAAATGCAACAGGTGGTAGCAGATTCAATGCCAGCGAGCGAAGAGTTTTCGCCAGATGACCTAACTGCAGCTTTGCCAGAGCAGCTGCGTGGGATGTTCCCCGGTGGTGTGCCCGATGAGATGGCGGCAATGCTCCGCCCGATGATGGGCATGGTGCAACAACTTGGTGCAGCTGCTTTCAGTATGCAGCTCGGGCAGTCACTTGCGGCGCTAGCACAGGAGGTTGTTGGTGCCGGTGACATCGGAATCCCACTAACGGCCGAGGCAACCTGCGCACTATTACCGAACAACATTGACTTGATTGGCGAAGGCATCGGAGTTTCGGCAGATGATGTAAGGCTTTATCTTGCCCTTCGCGAGTCAGCGCACCAACGCCTTTTCGCGCATGTTGTATGGCTGCGCCCGCGGCTGGTTGGGGCGATTGAAGAGTATGCCGGTGGCATCCGCGTTGACTCTTCGCGACTTAGTGAGTCAATGGATGGCGTTGACTTAAGCAACCCGGAGGCCTTGCAGCAATTGATGGCTTCTGGGCTACTGCAACCAGCCGATACCGATGAGCAGCGGGCGGCTCTAGCCCGCCTAGAGACTTTATTGGCACTGGTTGAAGGTTGGGTCGACGATGTTGTTGACATTGCGATAGCCAATCGGATGCCGAGCGCTGTGGCATTGCGCGAAACAATGCGCCGGCGTCGTGCCGCTGGCGGGCCGGCCGAAAAAATGTTCTCAACACTTGTCGGTATGGAGCTACGGCCAAGATCACTTCGCGAGGCCGCAACATTGTTTGCAGCGGTGCGTAGTTTGGGGTCACTCGATGATCGTGACGCGCTTTGGGGGCACCCCGATTTGCTCCCCGGTGCTGACGATCTAACGGACCCACTCGGTTTTATCGAACGCAGTAATGAACCTGATGTGGGCTGACGCGTACTCGACTTTGAGTTCATGGCAACCACCGGATGATGCACAGAGGTTGCGGCGCGATGAGTACCTAACTTTCTTAGATGCGCACACGGACGGAGTGTGGCGCGAATGTCGAGTGGGCCACCTAACTGCAAGTGCGTTGGTGATGGATGAGCAGAAGAAACGGGTCCTGCTCACCTTGCATCCCAAGGTTGGTAGGTGGTTGCAACTTGGGGGCCACATTGAGCCCGGTGATATCTCACTGCGTGCTGCGGCATTGCGCGAGGCAATCGAAGAAAGTGGGATCAACGAAATCCGAATGAGCGCAGAGCCAATTTGCCTTGATAGACATCCGGTGCCATGTGCCGGTTCGCAAAGTGAGCATCTGGATGTGCAATACCTTGCCTTGGTGCCGAATACCGCAACCGCGGTGATGAGTGCTGAGTCTGATGATTTGCGCTGGTTCACTTTCGATCACTTGCCTTTGGACTTAGACACAAGTGTCCGTCGGTTAATTGAGCTGAGCCTTAGGTAGATTGACGGCCGCTAGCAGGCGGGTAAACAGTAGGCGTTTCGTAATAAACTTTTTATCCACAACTTGTGGGTGCCTTTTTCCTCAGGGAATTCGACGTTTGTGAAATCAATCCTCAGGTTCATCCACAGGGTTACGCACCGCATGTCCACAGACGCACTGGCCATACACACAGCTAGTCCCCAGGCTAGTCCACAGGTAGCAAGGGCAACTCTGGCCATTTGGGTGACGCGCACTTGCGCTGGCGATAAGTTGCGATTGACGAAACCTCCGGGATAACGGGTGCAGGTCCGCAAGGGGAAGGTGGACCTGCACTGTGAGCCCCGGAGGTTTCGCTTTTCACCCGCGCGAGGCCTTGACGTAGTCTTGGGGGGTGTCAAATCTGGCTTGGTGGCTTATCCCGATCGGGGCCACGATTTTGGCCGTCGCTTGGGCGGCCTTGCGCAGTCGTCCAGCCAAGCCCACCCAAGCCGCTGATGCGATGGAAAACCTGCGCCGATTAAACGATGCGATGGAACGTCCAATGCCAAAGCAAAACCCGAGTCCGGGCCCCGAAGCGGGGCGTCCTAGCGGGCCAGGCAAGTGAGCCAAGCCCTCCAGGAACCACCCCACGAGTTCACCGCAATAAAAGAGCCTCGTCGCGGCCGCGCCTTAGCTATCAGCGCAGTTAGTTTGTTGATTCTCGTTTCGGTGGCTTTGCTGCTTCCCGTCCCTTTCGTGAAAATGTCGCCAGGGCCGACCTACAACGTAGTAGGTGAAATTGACGGCTCACCGGTTATCGAGATCACCGGTACCCAGACCTACCCGACAACCGGCAGCTTTGATATGACAACCGTGATGGAGTCGGGCGGCCCGCGAGGTGGCTTGACTTTCGTTGATGCGATGGCTTCTTGGTTCAATTCAGCTGACGCTGTGGTGCCGCGTGAACTGATTTATCCAGATGACGTTTCGGGTGAAGATGTAAAAACACGCCAAGCGATGCTCTTCAACACTTCAGAGTCGGATGCAATCGCAGCGGCTTTGAATTACTTAAAATTGCCGCTTAAAACTGAAGTTGTTGTCACCGCGGTGTACTCCGGTACACCAGCTGCGGACATCCTGCTACCCAAAGATCAGATCCTCTCGGTCAACGGCGTCGAAGTTACTGAGCCTAAGAACGTTAGTGAGAGTGTGCAGTCAAGCCCGATTAGTACCGAATTTGAATTTGCGATTGATCGCGAGGGCGAAGCCGAGAGCATCTCCGTGACTTCTGCCGACAATCCAGATAAGCCA
>CAMDKJ010000083.1 GCA_945900705.1 Bifidobacterium breve
CCCACCACGCTGACCGGGCTATCTATAGCGCGCTCGCCACCACCGATCAAGGTGTCTTTGACTAATTCATAAAGGCGAACAGGAAGTGAGATCAAGGCTTTCACGGACGCAGCCGTGATATCCCACATATAACCGGGCACGGTTGTCCAAGGCTGGGAGACAAACTCAAATTCCGGGCGCATACCGATGTACCCAGAAGTTGCTGTCTCGCCGGTGGGGTTACCGCGGTCGTCATATACCGGCCGATCAATCGTGGCGATTGCGATCGGTACTTCCATCACTGAGTCGGCGCGAATAAAAGTCAAAGTGGCGGTTGTGCCCCCATGGGCTCTGATCCAAGTTGTGGCTTGATCCCAAGTGGTGAACGATTCGCCATCAATCGCGGTGATGACATCGCCATCAATTAGCCCTGCCGCAGCAGCTGGAGCAAGCTCCGTACCTGTTGGGCACTGCCCAGACGGCAACGACGCACCTGTTGGCTGCGCGAGCGAAGGCGTGCACGGCACTACGCCGGCTACCTGCAAGCTCGGCTGCGGCAGGCCGATACCAACCAGCATGATCGTGAAGAGCACAAACGCGAACAGCAAGTTCATCACCGGACCGCCGAGCATGACCACTATTTTTTTGCGAACCGGTAATTTGTAGAAGACTCGGTTAGCATCTGCCGGGCCAACGTCATCAAGTGACTGCTTGCGCGCGTCAGCAATCATCGCGCCGAACTTCCCGGTGGTCATGCTGCGGGGCGCCCCGGTTGGATCATCCTTGGCTGGCGGGATCATTCCGATCATCCGAATATAGCCACCTAGGGGTATCCCTTTTAGGCCATAAGTCGTCTCGCCTTTGGTCTTTGACCAAATCGTGGGCCCAAATCCGATCATGTATTCGGTGACTTTGACCCCGAACTTCTTGGCCGGCAGCAGGTGGCCGAGTTCATGTAGTGCGATTGAAGCCCCGATAAGTAGGACGAAAATAATGATGCCAATTACCTGCAACATCAGCGCCTACCTTCCAGAGCAATCTCGCGCGACCGCGCACGAGCCCAAGTATCTGCTGCTATGACGTTTTCTAGGCTTACTTCGTTCCCCGGAACCCAGGCCCCTCCGGAGGTCAGATTTTTACCCCCGAGGTGCTCTTCCAGTACCCGAGCCACGGTGTCTACGATATCCAAGAAACCGATCTCCCCCGCCAAGAACGCCGCGACACTTACTTCGTCAGCGCCATTGAAGACCGCAGGCGCCGTGCCCCCTTGGCTACCAGCCAACCGCGCCAAGCCGATCGCCGGAAAAGCGTCGTCATCAAGTGGGAAGAACTCCCAGCTGGTGGCGGTTGTCCAATCGCAGCCGGGGCCGGCCCCGGCAACTCGATCTGGCCACGAAAGCCCAAGGGCTATGGGTATGCGCATATCCGGTGGGCTCACCTGGGCAAGTGTTGACCCATCAACGAACTCCACCATGGAGTGAACCACCGACTGTGGATGCACCACGACAGTTATTGCCTCAAGTGGAAGGTCGAATAACAAGTGCGCCTCAATTAGTTCAAGGCCCTTATTCATCAAAGTTGCCGAATTAATAGTTACCAGCGGCCCCATATTCCAGGTCGGATGATCCAGTGCCTGGGCCGGAGTTACATCCGCTAGCTCGGCTCGGGTTCGGCCGCGAAATGGCCCGCCGCTAGCGGTAAGCACCAAGCGGCGCACTTCGGTCGCAGCACCACCGCGAAGTGCCTGCGCGATTGCCGAGTGCTCCGAATCCACCGGGACGATCTGACCTGGCGCAGCCAGATTTTTGACCAGGGCGCCCCCGATTATCAACGACTCCTTATTGGCCAAAGCCAAAATATGGCCGGCACTAAGTGCTGCCAATGTTGGCTCGAGCCCGGCCGCACCCGCGATGCCATTGAGCACCACCTCACATGGCCATTGGGCTAATTGCGCTGCCGCGGTTGGCCCAGCCAAAATCGCCGGCAACTTGAAAGCACCCACCGCATATCCGCGCTCCTGTGCTTGCGCATAAAGAGCTAGCTGTAACTCCTGCGCCGTCGTTGCGCGAGCGACCGCAACCGCCTCGACCTCAAAATCAAGTACCTGTTGGACCAATTTTGGGATGTCGGCACCGGTTGAAGATAAGCCCACGATCTTAAAAAGATCCGGGTTGCGCGCGGCAACATCTAAGGCCTGAGTACCGATTGAACCGGTACTACCCAAGATGACAATGCGCCGGGTCACGTTATTCGCCGCGGCGGCTATCCCCGAAATCGCGATCGGGTTCGGTCCCAAAGTACTGCTGCGCCAAGCGCAGTACTTGACGGTCGGTTAAGTCGTCAATATCGCAGCGCACTTCAGAGATGAGTTTAGCGGCGACGCCCGAGAAGTGCTTCTCGGCGTATGCAACAAAGTGGTGGCTCGCATTCGCTTTGCCGTTGCCGTGCCCTAGTAGCAAAATGCCGTCCGCCTTACCCAAGTACTCATCATTGTCATCGCCGTAGGTGCCATCTTGGTTATCTGCCACTCGGTGCTCACGTCGGCCATGTGGATCAGCATCAATTGCCCAGATCCGGGTCTCGTGAAAGTCAATTGCGGCAACTAACATGCTCATACTTAATCTTCCTGGCCCGGAGTCTTAACAGTGTTCGGAGCATCCGGTCCGTATCCGGCGTGCTTGAGCATGCGGCGAAAATCAATTACCTGTTCGATGGAGATGTCCTTGTGATGCGAGCGATCAAACACCTCAATCTCAGCTCCGACGGTGATGCGAAAACGACCGTCGTGCTTTTCTTCGACCTCACCGACCGCCGATAGCAGGCTCACTACGTCAACCCACCGGATGTTGTGGCTGGTCGGGTGGGCAAAAATGGCGGCGACCGTATCGCGGTGATGGTTATTCAGGTGATTGGTCATGGGGTGATCTTAGACTCACGCAAAATCTAGAGAGCGAGGTCGGTCAGGACCAAGACCCGCTCATGGGTTAAGTCGGTCATCGCGGAGCGCAACCCTTCACGGCCAACCCCCGAGGCCTTGATACCTCCGTATGGCATCTGGTCGGCCCGGAAAGTTGGGGCATCACCAATGATCACTCCCCCCACCTCAAGTTCACGGTGCGCGCGGAAAATCTCTTGAATATTGTGGGTGAAAAGGCCGGTTTGCAGGCCAAATCTTGAGTCGTTAACTAGGTCGATGCCTTCATCAAGATCCTTAATGACCTGGATCGACATTACCGGACCAAAAACCTCTTCACATGACACTCGCACCCGGGGATCGACATTGGAGAGGAGTGTTGGCTCAATCGAAGTACCGCTACGCGAACCCCCGGCGAGCACCTGGGCTCCAGCGTCGACCGCCTCTTGCACCCACTCCGTAACTCGCACCGCGGCCGCTTCACTAATCATCGGCCCAACTTCGGTAGCCGAATCCCATGGCGAGCCACTCACAAGTGCCAGCACATTCGCGATGAGCCGCTCGGTGAATGCTTCGGCAACCGACTCTTCAACGAAGATTCGCTGCACGGAAACACAGGTCTGGCCGGCTTGCGCATTTCCATACATTGCTATTCGACGCGCTGCCCACTCAAGATCTTTGGCGCTGCTGTAGTCACCCAAGATTATCGCCGCCGCATTGCCACCCAGCTCGAGCACGATGTGCTTATTTGGCACCTCACGCTGGATTGCAAACCCCACGGGCTCCGAACCGGTGAACGAAATAACCGGCAGCCTCGGGTCAGCCACGAGGGCTGGCGCTACCTCATTGCCTACGGGGATGACCGAGAACATGCCGGGTGGTAAATCGGTCTCACCAAGAAGCTCACCAATAAGTAGCGCACCAAGTGGCGTTGCCGGTGCCGGCTTTACCACAATCGGTGCACCAACTGCTAGTGCGGGCGCAATTTTGTGGGCGACGAGGTTTACCGGAAAGTTGAAAGGTGAAATCCCGAGGACTGGTCCGTGCGGAAAACGCCGGATGATCGCGGCTCGACCTGCAGTTGCCGCCTCGGTATCGAGCCGCTGAAACTCACCATTGAAGCGCCGAGCCTCTTCAGCCGCCCATCTAAATGTCGATGCGGCGCGCCCAGCCTCCGCCCGTGACCAAGTTATCGGCTTGCCGTTTTCGGCGGTAATTAAAGCGGCTACTTCGTCAAGGCGCTCCTCCAACCGGCGCGAGACATGGGTTAGTGCCGCCGCCCGTTGGGCGGCCGAGGTGCGCTGGGCCTCGCGGCGCACCTGCCACGCCCCCTCGACTGCGGCTTCAACGCTGGCCGCATTGGGCACCGTGTAAGTACCAACAACCGACCCATCACCTGGGTGGGTAACCTCGGCGCGCTCGCCTGCATCGGAGGCGGTGCCCGCGATCCATGCTGGCCAATGACGTGGAGTGTGGAGTTCCTGCATGCTCATGGGTAAAACCTATGCCCCCCCTAAACCGGCGAATAGCCGGGCACTCGCCTAGAATTCACTTCAACGCCCACTATGGAGGCAACATGACCCTCACCACCGAGCGCACCGACAACGATCTGGCCCAAGTACGCCGACTAGTAACTAATATCCCAGGGCCAAAGTCATTGGAACTACTTGCTCGAAAGACTGAAGCGGTATCGGCCGGCGTTGGCGTCACCCTTCCAGTGTTCATCACCAAAGCCGGGGGGGGCGTCCTCGAAGATGTCGACGGTAACTCCATGATCGACATGGGTTCGGGTATAGCAGTGACAACCGTGGGCAACGCCAACCCCTACGTGGTCGAAAACGTGCAAAGGCAGGTTGCGGCATTTACCCACACCTGTTTCATGGTGACTCCATATGCCGGCTATGTCGAAGTGTGCGAGGCACTAAATCGCCTAACCCCCGGCGACCACGCCAAACGTTCAGCGCTTTTCAACTCCGGGGCCGAGGCCGTCGAAAATGCCGTCAAGATCGCCCGGACATTTACCAATCGAGCCGCGGTGGTGGTCGTAGAGCACGGTTATCACGGACGCACCAACCTCACTATGGCGATGACCGCGAAGAACATGCCCTATAAGGATGGCTTTGGCCCATTTGCTGCTGAGATCTATCGCGTACCGACCTCTTACCCATTCCGCGACGCGCCCCTATCGGGGCTTGATATAGCAAAGCGCGCCATCAGCCGCATTGACAAAGAGATCGGCGCCACCAATGTTGCTGCGATTGTCATTGAACCGATACAAGGCGAGGGCGGTTTCATCGTCCCAGGCGATGGCTATTTTGCTGCAATGGCGACTTTCGCCAAAGAGAACGGCATCGTCTTTGTCGCCGATGAAATTCAAAGTGGTTTTTGCCGCACCGGCGACTGGTTCGCCAGCAGCTACGAAGGCGTTATCCCCGATCTAATAACCACCGCAAAAGGCATCGCCGGCGGCCTTCCCCTTGCCGCAGTTACCGGCCGGGCCGACATCATGGATTCGGTACACGCCGGTGGCCTCGGTGGAACCTACGGCGGCAACCCGGTAGCTTGCGCGGGCGCCCTCGGAGCAATTCGGTGGATGGAAGAAGAAGATGCCTGCGGTCGCGCGAAGGCTATTGAAGCCGTGATGCTTCCCGCTTTAGCGGCTATGCAGACAAAGCACCCGACCATCGGTGATATTCGAGGTCGTGGAGCAATGCTCGCGATTGAACTTGTCAAGCCCGGCACTATGGATCCAGATCCCGAGCGCACCGGTGCCGTTGCGAAGTACTGCCATGGCCAAGGAGTAATGGTCTTGACGACCGGCACCTACTCGAACGTGGTGCGTTTCCTACCGCCACTAACCATGCCTATGCATCTTCTCGAAGAGGCACTTGGGGTAATCGCCAGCGGCTTTGAAGTAACTAGCTAGCACTTTGCTAGTAGTCGATTCGAAGCCCGAATTTTTGCCCGTAGCCCGATTCCATTAGATCGAGGTACTTGAGGGCGTCAAAGGCCTCCGGGCCTAACACGCCACTACCGTGCCACGCTTTAGTTGCAAGTAACTCCAGCGCGATCACCGGATTCATGGCCGTTTGCCAAACGACCGCTTGCACGCCGTACTCACGCATCGACCAATCGTTGTCTAGCACGTGATACAGGTACACCGACTTTGGCTTACCGTCTAAGCCCTGGCCCGTAACCCAGGTGCCCGCACAGGTTTTACCGCTCATTTTATCGCCGAGGGTCGCCGGATCCGGTAACGCAGCAGCAACTAAATCGCGCGGGCTAATCGGCACGCCTTTGACGTTTACCGGTGTCGTGCTATCCAGCCCAAGTTTGTGCAGAGTTTTAAGTACGTCGATGAACTCATCGCCGAGCCCGTATTTGAAAGTAACCCGCTTGCACTTTATCCAGCGCGGCACCAGGAGGACTTCCTCGTGCTCAACGTTCACACATTCAACCGGCCCGATACCTTCCGGGAATTCGAATACCTCAGGTTCACTAAAAGGTGCGGTGGTAAACCAACCTTTGTCCGACTCCCAGATCACCGGTGGATTAAGGCACTCCTCGATGGTGGTCCAGATCGAAAATGAGGGTGCGAAGTCATACCCAGCCACCGATAAATTCGCGCCATCGCGTATGCCGATTTCATCAATCTCACTAAATAGATGATCTGCCGCATACCGGGCGAAAATATCCGATAACCCGGGCTCAACTCCCACCCCACATAGTGCCAACAGGCCAGCGTCTTGCCATTCACCTGCTTTTGCAAATTGCTCATCGCCCAGCATCACCCCTACTTGTTCATGCGGCAAGGTGGGATGCGGACGCGAAAGACTCATCGCCGTATCAAGGTAGTTGGCTCCGGCCGCAAACGCTCCGTCGAATATCGGCATTACGTAGCGTGGGTCGATGACGTTCAACACATGGGTGATGCCATGCTGCCGACACATATCCGTGATTTCGCTGGTATTTGCCGCATCTATCCTCGCGGCCACAAAACGCTGATCAGCAACCCGATCGGCCAGTGCCTGAGACCGGTTCAGGTCGTAGTCGGCGCAAACCCATAACTCAAAGAACTCTCGCCGTTTGGCAATCAGCGCGGCGGATGTGCCGACACCCCCTGACCCGATAGCCAGTATTCGCATGATTACTCTCCGGTGGCTCGGTCGGCAAGCAATGGCTGCAGAGGATCCCATTTCGTACCACCGCGCTGATCTTTACGGCGTCGCGCAATTGCCGAGAGCGCTTCGAGGACCACGCGGTTACCCAGCATGACCGTGATGTCGGCATGGTCGAAGGGTGGAGATACTTCGACCACATCCATCCCCACTACTGGCAACTCGTAACAAATACGCCGAACTGCATCAAGTAACTCTCGGGCCGTGAGTCCGCCGGGTTCTGGGGTGCCGGTGCCAGGGGCGTGGCCGGGATCGCAAACGTCGATATCAACGCTCAAAAATACTCCGTCGCATTCATCTAAAGCGATGGCGAAAGCTTCGGTAAGTACCTCGCTGAGTCCGCGCTCAACAATTTCAGTCATCTCGTACGAACGCATACCTTGCTCAGCCATCCACTGCAAGGTCTCTGGCTCTGGCCAATATCCGCGTAAACC
>CAMDKJ010000084.1 GCA_945900705.1 Bifidobacterium breve
GCCGATGATCGGATCAGGGGTATCGGTCAATTCCGCGCCATGCTGGCACTTTCCGGTGCACCACAGACCACCGTCTTTGACTCTGAGGTGAATTACGGCCTTGCTGGGCTTGGCGAAGGCAAAGTAGATATCACCGGCGACAAGGCAATGGCGTTGTTGTCTCGCACCTACATTGATTCGGTGCGCTACGGTTTCGGTTCAACTTTCTGGTATGCGTGGACGAAGACCGGCAATGGGGTTTTTGGTATCCAACTAACCCCGGGATCGGCAGATGAGCAACAGGCTTGGCGCGCGACATACGATTGGTTGATCGGGGCGCAGCTACAAAAGTGCGCCTCGCCCAAGACCGACCTAGTGGTATGCCAGTTCTCCAGAGGGGCCGATAACTTCTCCCTCGTTTGGTACGGCGATGTGAGCAGCCCAGCGAACTTGATTTCACCAAGTCGCTATTTCGGCAATTTAGGTTCGAAGTGCCAGACCTTAAGAGGCTCTGACTGCGCTGGCATATTGGCCGGCACTGCACCGTTGAGCTACATGCCGGTGCGCATCTTTGGCCCCGCGACAGCAGCGGCGAGTGTCCCGGCGAAGATCACTATGGACAAAAGTGTGATGAGTGTGAGCCCCGCAGAAAGTCAGCCAGTCACCATCACAGTTCTCGACGCCAGCGGTAACCCGATATCCGGTCAGCAGGTTGACCTCATTGCGACCGGGGACACACGCTTTGGCTTGGGCGATGGCTCTTCAACCCCCGTTACTAACGAGAAAGGCCAATTAGTTGTCACTATCACGACGATTGGCTCGGCCACAGGCACCATAACCGCCGTCCCTGTTAACGGCCAAGCCGGCTTGAAAGCCACCGCCACGATAAGTAGTTATCGCCTTGGCGAACTTGGTCCAGGAGGTGGCTTAGTGTTCTTGATCGCTAATGGAAAGACTTACGAGATGGCATCAAGGCCCCGAAATGCCGCTGTACCAAACAGTAAGTGCTTATTAATTGACGTAGACCCCAATTGCTTTCTACCTGATCCAGAAGCGAGTTGGTGCAACAATGCAAGGTCCGCACTTCCTGGCACCGGTACCGAGGTTGGTACTGGTAGGGCGAATACCGCTTTGATGTTGAAAGGCTGCACTAGTGGTGCTGGTCAATTGGCCGCGGACCACGTAAGTGGCGGGAAGAAAGATTGGTTCTTGCCAGCTCTTGAAGAGTTGGATGCGATAGGAAGCTACGTAAACACCTGCGCAAGTGGCTGTGTTTTCCATGAGCGATTCGATTTTAACTATACGAAATCTATGGAATCTTCTTACTGGAGTTCCTCGCAGGACGCTGACATTCGCCCCACCCTCGCCTGGGGTGTGAATTTCCGCTATCCGACTGCATCTCTCCTATTCCTTGTCCAGTTCCAAAAGGACAGCGCGCGACGCGTTCGTCCGATCCGATCTTTCTAAAGGGCCGCCCCTTAACCCTCAGAGCATTAGATTGGAACGGTGTCCAGCCTCTTTGCGCTGCTGTCAAGCCTGACCGGGGGTTCAGCCAGCTTTCTGGGCGGCTTCACTGCCCGCCGGGTATCGGTATATGCGGTAACTGGCTTCGGTGCGCTGTTTGCCGGGCTCATCTATGCCCTTGTCCTGACCGGTCAACACTCGTGGTCACTGACAGGTTCGGAGATTTGGTGGGGCGCGGTTAGCGGGTTGTGTGCTCTTATCGGAAACCTCGCCTTTTATACCGCCTTATCCAAGGGACGCATGGGAGTTATTTCGGGGATAACTTCACTATCGGTACTCATCCCGATCGCCTTCGACGCGGTTCAAGGGATCTACCCAAACCCGGGCCAACTGGTTGGCATAGTGGCCTGCATCGGTGGAGTTATTTTCGTTAGCGCACCCGAACTCAGGGGCCCCCAAAGCAGCGTGACGCCAATTGTGCTTGCTGCGGTAGCTGCGGTCACCTACGGGTTGATTTTCGTAACACTCGACTTAGGCAGTGAGAGCAGCGCCCTAGAGACCTCAGCGGTCATGGAGTTCACCATCGTGATACCACTAGCGATCACGGCGCTCTTTACTCGCTCTCTGGGAGGAGTTTCCCGGCGGATCATGTTGGTACTCCTGGCTATCGGTGTCCTTAATGCTGTTTCGACGTGGTCGTACTCTTTCTCCACCACCATCGGCATGGTGGCTTTAGATTCCGTCCTCGGCTCCAATGCCCCTTTGGTTACCACCATCTTGGCGGCGGTGATTCTCAAACAGTTGCTGAAGCCGGTTCAATACATGGCGATTCTGGTAATTCTAGCTGGTGTCGCGCTTGTCACCTTGGGTTAATTGCCTAGTGAGTGAGGCTCGTCTAGGATTTAAACATGCTTTCACTTTCGTCCTTGGCAAAGATCGAACAGAAGTTTGGCGCTGAGATCCATGCGCCGATAGCCGCGTTCGAGATCGGCGGCCGGGCATTTGATTTTGATGCTGAGCCGGCAATTATGGGTGTCATCAACCTCTCGCATGACTCTTGGTATCGAGAGAGTATTTCGTTGACAACAAAGTCGGCGGTTGCCCGAGGTCGCAAGCTAGCCGCCGAGGGAGCCGACATCGTTGATCTGGGGGCGGAAGCGACGATGGCCGAGACGGCGACAGTTAACGCGGCCGCCCAAATAGCCGTGCTGGTGCCGGTGATCGAAGGGCTGAGCGCTGAAGGAATTCTTGTCTCGGCCGAGACCTATTCCCCCACGGTAGTCAAGGCCTGCCTTGCAGCTGGCGCCAATGTGCTCAACCTGACGGGCCGAGAGCATGAGTCCGAGATATTCCAACTAGCCGCTTCCTACGATGCAACGATAATTATGTGCTACGTGCAGGGCACCAATATTCGCGAGGTAAGGGATTTCAGTAACGGGATCGATTTCACCGAACGCATGCTCGAGCATTTCGCCACCCGGATTGAAGCAGCCGAAACCGCCGGGGTGACCAGAGTCTTCATTGATCCATTATTGAGCTCACCACGTGGTGGGCAGGAGCGGTTGGAGCATCAAGTACTGACGCTGCTCACAAGCTTTAGGCTCCGTGGGTTGGGCTACCCGGTTTGCAATGCTCTGCTGGCCGGGTATGAGTATTTCGAGGAGCAATATCGCGATATCGAAACCTTCTTTGCGGTACTCGCGGCCCTCGGGCGTACGAATCTTTATCGCACCCATGAGGTGCCGAAGGTTCGCGCGGTCCTTAGAACGATGCAGGCGCTGTCGTAATCACTTGCGGGCAAGCACCACGCCTTCCTCGCCACTGTCGGACAGCTGCAGGCAGATCAACTTCATGCCTAAGCTTTCGAGGAGATCAGTTAGTGACTCGGACGAGTGCCTGTGTGATCTAAAGGTGTCGATAGTCTGGCCAGCCTCGAGTTGGATTGCATGATCGCCGACATTTGCCACGCAATCTCGCAGCACTTCGGCTTTCACGCTTACGGTGGCAACTGCGAAAACTTCCGAGGTGTAGGCCGGCGCAACTGACCAACTCAAGGATTCAGTGTCAATCCCCGCGCCGCTGAATACCAGGGCCATCCAGTCATGCGCAGACCCGGTCGCGTAGAAATCACATAGGCGCTCGATCTCACCTGCCCCGTTGGGCAACATGTTGCCGCTGAAGGCAAAAAGATCACCATCGCGCATCAGCGATGCCACGGACTCGAATGCAGACATCGTGGTCAGCCCAGGCAGCACACCGAACATGGTGATGACTCGCCGCCCGGGCAGGTACTCGATTAGATCGGCGAGTGAGCCGCCGACCGTGGTGACATCGCAGGCGATCGAAGTAAGGACTCGCACATTTTCTATCGCCTCTTGACGTGCGCCGGCTAACTCAAGTAATGAGGGCGAGATATCCGCAAGGGTGATCGCCACGTCGAGACCGGCCAGGCACAAATTGCGGACAAGGGCTTCCTCTTTGGAGCCATCACCGCAGCCGAGTGCGATTACGTGCACTGGAGTTCCCGGGCAGTTCTCGGCGATTTCGGTGTAGACGTCATCGAAAGCGCTGCGACCAGGAGCTCGGTCAAAAAACGAGGTCGCAACCGCACGCCATGCGGCGCTTTGCTCAGGGGTTCGATAATGCGCCAAGCTTGGTAACACACCGCGGGAGAATCCAGCGGCGACAACATCCTGTAATTGCCGGGCACTAGCGGTTGGGTGCTCGATCACTGATCAAGTCTAATTGCAGGGGCTCATTAAGAGGGCTTCACTACCGTCCAGTACGAGGCGGTATTGAGCGCGGCGTAGTTCGGGGGGACTGCGGCTGAGGTGGCAGTGACACTGCATTTGCCTGTCTTCTTGCCAACCTTCAGCAGCCAGCCCTTACTTGAATCTTTTACGACGGTGCAAAGATTAGATCCGGTAGAGATTTTAAAGGTAACCAGCTTGCCTTTGTTGGTTTTCAGCTTTGGGGCACCCATCACATAGGTCTTGCCCTCGGTCACTTTCTGCGGGGTCTTATTCCACACACTTCCGAACTTGGCGGATTGGCCAACCGGGATGGTCGGGATGGTGAAAGTCGCGGTAGCTGCGTCGAGCCCGTTGCCGGCTGGCGAATTCATCACTACGACGCAAGGGGTGGCACCAGAAGTCACGGTCAACTGCTTTTGTGAAACGGTGCAGCCACCGCTAGCACTCAAAGTCACGTTTACCCCTGTGGTGGAGGATGCGTAAACATCATTTACTGACGTATACATGATGGCCGGCATCGTCCAAGGGTCGGTGAAGTTGGGTGAGCCTTTACCCCAGCTCGCGGTGATAACACCGGTCGCGGCGGAGGCGGGGATCGCGGTGGCGCCGAACACCACGGTGGTGGCGGCAAGGGCGGCAATGTAACGGGTCATTAGGCGCATTACGCGATGATAGTGGTGGTGAGCATCGCGCGCGGCCGACTTGACAGTTAGCGAGTTTCGTTATCCACTTTGAGGATGAATTCGAGCCTACTTGCCCGCACTGCCGTCGCCCTATTTGCTGGGGCCCTGGTCGCAACTTCTGGGGCCGTTGCTTCGGCCAGGCCGATACCAGACGGGCCGGGGTATAGCAGCGCCACCAAGTTCATTGGCAGCCCGGCAAAGGCGAACCCGGTGTCGCTGCCGGTGGTCCCGACAAACCCTTACATGGCACCCACCGGTACCTCCAATATTCACAATGACACGTATATGTCGGATTCATATCAGTGGGCTGGCCCATTGGGTAAGAACACCAAGGTGACTTCTAAATGGGCCGGCGGTGAGTGCGCGAGCATCACTTTCAATGCAGCAGGCCAACTAGTTGCTATTTGCCTGACTCCTCAAACTCCTGCCTACTTGACTCTCATGGATCCAGATTCGTTGAAGGTTTTAACTCGATACAACCTAACCAAGCGCCCCACCGCGGTTGGCGCTTTGTCGAATCGGGACTACACCGAATTGTCGGGCGGTTACTACTATCTCGATAACCAGGACCGGGCCGTCGTGGCGACGGCCGACCGACACATCATCACCTTCGAATTGGCACGAACTGGCTCGAAGTACTCATTTAAGCCAATTAGCGATGTCGACCTTGCGACATCGATTACTGCAGGTCAACCCACATTCGCGGCCAGTGGAGATTCGATCTTGTCTGCATTGCCAGACTTCAATGGCAATATTTGGTTTGTCACAACCCAAGGGCTTGTCGGTGCCCTGAACCCGAAAACCGGAAAGAGCCAGACCATAAGGCTTTCAGGTGAGGGAATTACGCAGTCGTTCTCGATGGATGAAACTGGGGGCGTCTACATTGTGAGCAACATTGCGATGTATCGCTTTGATGCGGTAGCTGGCTTGCCAACATCGAGTTGGCGCATCGTGTATCAAAATGATGGTGTGCAAAAGCCTGGCGCAAAGAGTGCAGGTTCCGGTACCAGTCCGACGGTGATGTCCGGTGGTCGGGTAGCAATTACAGACAATGCCAATCCAATGAATGTTGTCGTGTATAACACCGCAGTCAATGCCGCATCTCGCGAAGTCTGCTCAGCGCCCGTT
Source organism: Bifidobacterium breve (assembly GCA_945900705.1). Lineage (GTDB taxonomy): Bacteria > Actinomycetota > Actinomycetes > S36-B12 > S36-B12. The sequence goes on from CAMDKJ010000084.1 coordinate 6,008, forward strand.
TTCGAAAAGAACGCGAGCATTACCGAGAATTCACTCATCTCAATAGGCAATTCACTCATCGTTGAAAACAATTACGGGAATCTGTCCGTCAAATCTGTCACCGGGGGCAAGACCACAGTCCCTGGCTTTGCGAGAGTTGATGTGCAGGCTGATGGCACGTGCAAGAACGTGTGGACCAATTCCACGGTCAGTGCACCGAGCGTAGTTCCTAAGTTCTCGGCCGCGACCGGTTTGATTTACACCTACACCAAGCCGAAAGGCCCCGGCAAGGTCGATCGCTGGTACTGGACGGCACTCGATTACCGCACCGGTGAGGTTGTGTATAGCAAGCTCGCCGGCACCGGTGACGTATTCAACAACTCCTACGCCTCGCTCTACGTGGCTCCAAGCGGTGTTGGCTATGTTGGAGTTCTCAAGGGCCTAATACGAGTTGCTGATACCAAGTAGCCCTTAATGGCCAGTTGCTGCTAGCGAAAGGCTGCTTGCAGCATGCCCATCGCTTCGGCGACGCAAGCGGAGTCCGATTTCGGGCGTTGGCGGGCGGCGTTGCCACCCGAGAAACCAACTAGTGCCGGAGCACCGACGACGTCAGTTACGTTATAAAACTCCGTCCAACGCAGCGCCGAACCTGGTGCCAAATTCGATGACTGGGCGGGCACTCCACCACCTACTATTCCGAACACTGTCTCCTGGCCCCACCACTGTTTGTTATATCGCAAGATAACTTTCTCAAGGTCGCCGGTTGCAATGCCACCAATGGCCGCTTGGATGGCTTTGGATAATCCAGTAATACTTGGAGACTGGGCTTGCAGTAGTGAAACTGGCACCGCCACTACCACTGCATCGGCGGTTAGTACTGCACCTGACTCAAGTGTGACATGAACTCCATTCGATTGCGATGCGTCGACATTTGCAACTGGCGAGTTGAGTCGCACATCTAGGCCGTCGGCTAATAATTCTGGGATGCGCTGGTAGCCGCCTGAGACGAATGCGTCACCGCCGAGAAAATCACCGCCTTCGGTGGTGGCCCGAGCACCCAAGCGCGTAGCATCGAGGCCATACTCCTGAACTACACCAGTCTCAACCGCCCAAGTTGAAAACCGATTGGCTGGCAGTCCATGCTGCTGCAACCACGAGGCCACTGAAGTGCTGGGGTTCGGCCATGAATTTTCAAGCTGGCTCAAGAGTCTAAATAGTTGGTTCGAAGAGCGTTCAGCACTTGGTGATGGCCGCCCAGTCTTGGTATCACGGAAACTTTCATCGTCATAGTCGCTCGGGATCAATTTAAGCTGAGCCTGCTGCGCTAGTGGCACAAGTGGGTTGGACTTCAGCGCGTGCACCCAGGCGGCACCCATCTCAACTGGTAATCCCCAAGTCGAATCGGTATGGACTCGACCGCCGACTCGATTCCGAGCCTCTAACACCACCACCTCGGCACCATTCATGGTGAGGTCGTGACCGGCGGACACACCGGCCATACCGGCTCCGATGACGATGA
>CAMDKJ010000085.1 GCA_945900705.1 Bifidobacterium breve
CGACGCAACACTTTCGATCAGGGAACGTGTCTATCCTTTAAAGGGCCGAATGGACTTCGATGAACCCAAGTCGCGTGCGGGAGTCCGCACGATCACGCTCCCGCCGCACCTAGTTCCTATCCTTCAGGCTCACCTTGATGAGTTCTCAGAGCCCGATGTGGATGCACTCGTCTTCTGCACATCTGGTGGTCGCCCACTAACCACCTCACAGCTGCATCCAATTTGGGCACGTGCCCGAGACCAGGTGGGGCGAACTGACCTACGCTTCCACGACCTGAGACACACCGGTCAGACGCTGGCGGCGCTCGCGGGAGCAACGGAGGCCGAACTCATGCACCGCATGGGCCACAGCACAACTGCGGCCAGCCGCGTTTACATGCACTCAACAATGGAGCATTCACGTGCCGTAGCAGCGGCCTTGAGCGAATTGGCACAGTCAGACAATGTGGTTCCCTTGAGGTCAGTTCGCCGCCGCAAGGCTGCATCAGGTAACTGACTGAGCGAAGCTGGTCGGTCTTGCATCCATTTTCCGTTGGTTGAGGCCCCCGAGTGTTGAGACGGGCTGGGTGGCGCGTTTGACAGTGCGGCAGGTGGTGGGCACCGCTACCCCATATCTTCCGGACAACTAATCCGGTCGTCGTCGGTTCGAGCCCCGCCTACCCCACCGAGTAAACCCCTTGTAAATCAGGGGGTTTACTCTATTTGAGGATTGCCGCTGAGCCCCGTTCGTGCCCTCTCGACCCCTCTCACTAGTGCACGCCTATTGCACGCCGAAATCTGGCGAATCGGTCAGGTCAACCTAAGCTGTAGAGGGCGAATGCCGCGATGTGAACTACTGACTTCGCCCTGCGTCGTGAGGTCACGCGGAAGGTTCAGGGGCGAGGGATTTTGCTGAGCAACTGCGCGATGACCAGTTCACCGGCGGCATCGATGTCGTAGCCGATGGGCCAAGGCTCCACCAGGGGTGCAATGTCCTCGCGGAAGCTGCGGTTAGCCATCTTGACACGCAGGTCTGCCTCGGCCCGCTTCGCAGTGAGCCCAGGCGGGGCATAGGTGGGGTAGGCGGCAAGAATGTCGGCCGGATCGATACTCAGGTCCGTGAGGGCTAGCCACAGGTCGAACAGATCGCGGCCCTTTTTGCGCTGGTGCAGGGCGCGAATCTTTGTTGAAACGAGCTCGGCTGGGGTGAAAGTGAGGACGTCGGCCTGACCTGTCCACCACGGCGATGCGACGACGTGCGGGAGGGCGATAAGCGGGAGGGCGGGGGAGCGCTCGTGCGTGTTGATTTCGACCTTGATGCGCATGGTCGAGCCGTCTTCAGCGCTGGTGCGCAAGTAGATCTTCGGATGCTGGCTGATTCGCGTTGACACCTCGAAACCGAGGCGTTGACCCAGGGCGGCGACTGCCTGCGTGATAGGGGCGATGCCTGACTGTGTGGTTCGCACGAAGTCCAGGTCCTCACTGTAGCGGCGCGGCGGATTCAGGTGCAGTTTGTGCAGGCATGTTCCACCGCGGAAGACGAGTTCGCGACTGAGGTACGGGTCGCGGTAGATCTCAATGAGCACCCGGCTGAGCAGGAGATCCTGCTCCACCTGAGCCATGGTGGGCCACGGAGCGTGCAGGCTCCAGTCGGTGATGTACGCGGCTGGGATCACAGGTCGGGCTCCACATCGGTATTCACGCAGATGCCCCACCTGAGGTCGACATGGCCACGTCGGGGCAGGCGCGGGTCAAGCAGTGCGGGATGGCCCATAGGTTGCACGGTTGCACGGTGGCCCAGCGGGCCGGTGTCGACGTCGGCTCCGACCAGGTCCAGCAGGAATCCGAGTCGGCGGACGGCCGTGGTCGAAAAGCCCGCGGCCACGGCCGCAAGGACTTCGGGGTCCAATGGAACGCTCTCGGCGAGTTCGTGCAACACGGTTGCGACATTGCTGACCCCGCCGCCCAGTTCAGGGCGGTCCACGAGATCCACAGCGGTCAGCTCAGGCGTTGAGATCCACGCCTGCCCGGACTCCACGTTGTGATGTTGTCGAGGCAAGCCTGCGGCTTTCGACTGGCGGTAGAAGCGCAGATGGGCCCGCCCGAAGGATCGATTCTCAGTGGGCCGGTCTACGGCAATCTGCGTTGCCTGCGGGCGTTGATGTGCGGCGCCATGGATCTCAGCTGCTGATAGCCAACCCACGTAGTAGGCACGGTTCAGGTGCGTCATGAGTGTGTCGATGAACTCCACGGCTGGGGGAGCCCCCCAGGTGCGGTACTTCGGCGCAATCGCGATCCACAGGCCGCGGCCAGGGCTGAACATGCTGCCGTCGGCCACCGGCTTGTGTAGGCGAACCCGCACCTGGTCGCGCTGCACCCCGAGGAGCTCGGCGGCTTGCTCCGTGGTCACGGCACTGCGTCCGCGTGACAGGAGCCAGTCTGCGAGTTCGCTGGCAGTCGGCATGAAGTTCCCTAAGGATTGGCTATCGTTACGAAATTCGTTACGTTGGTCACTCATAATACAGCCTCCAGAGTTCACAGGAGACCTACGGATCAGCCCCGGCGGGATACGGATCGTGCAGACGGCTGGATCGTCCACGCTGGCATGGCGCTCACGAGGTCCGATTCGCGAAACCGCACCTGCCTCCCCACCTTCACGAAGGCGATGCGCCGGCTCTCGACGAGACGGCGCATCATGCGTGTGTTCACCCAAAAACCTTCTAAAGTGGGGCCACTTCAGACTGCCATACCCACGTGGCGGGGGAACTACCCCGGATAGTTTTTAGGTTCTGGCCTAGCGCTCGAGCTGCTCACGCTCGGATTCTTGCTAAGGGCTAGCTTGGGATGTGGGTGGGTGCGGATTTGTCAGGCCACCGCATTAATGGGCACTGTTGCTTTAGGCGATGGTAGGGCTTGCGGGATCATGACTGGAGGCGGAACCGTTCAGATCGCGAGCTGGAGTTCGTCGAATGCCACGGCTAGCCGGAACACCGGTGACACCTCAACTCCCAACTCTTGGTGGGTAGGGCGCAGATTCTGGACGAGCCACGGGCGAGCTAAGGGGAGCACCTGCCGCTGATTCTTGAGTTGCGTAGCTGAGCAAAGTGGCACATTAAGGACAACGTCATCGCGAGCGATTGACCGGTTCGATCGTCCAAGCTTGCATCACAGTTACCAGGTCGCACTCGCGAAACCGCACATGCCGTCCGACTTTCACGAAGGCTATGCGGCGGCTTTCAACCCAAACCCGCCAAAGGCCCGGGGTGGGGATCAAAGCTCCTACCCGCTGGCCTTGGCCCGGCCCGAAAACCAAATACCGCAACCCGGCGGCAGGCCCCGCGCACCCCAACCCCTGGGCAATACGAAATCTTCACCGAACTGCTTCAAGGAAACGTGCTTCAAGGAAAGGTGCCAGGCACTTTCCCCGCTACCCCCGCTACCAGTGAGACCTGGCCAGCACTTAGACCACCTGGGGTGTTCGAGTTCACTACCGCAAACAACTGGCCCCAGGCCGCGAGCGGTCAGGGGCCAGCAACAGGGTTTAAACACCCCACCTAGTGGTAGGCAAGGGTGCTACTCTTCATTACCCTCAAAGCAAGCACATAGGGTGCATAGCATAAAATACACATTTGTGGAGGGGTTTAGGGTGCCGCCAATACCGGCCACACCGGGCCGTACCCAACCAACACCGAGTGCTAGCCGATCAGTTGGCGCTGAACTTGCTGGGGTAGCAATATCAATACTGGGCATTTAGTGCTCCATCCTTCTCGCTGTGATCTATTTTGTGATCTATTACTTCGTTGGTAGGTGTGAACTTCTTCGTTGAGCGGTGAGTTGTTACAAATAAGTTTGAATTTTTCTTGTAACAACTCACCACTCAACGAAGGTTGCGGAGGTACTACTCTTCATTACCCTCAAAGCAGTGACAATAGGGGCCCCGATAGGGGTGATGTAGGGTGAGGGGGGAGGGGTTCAGGGTGCCGCCGATACCGGCCGCACCGGGCCGCACCCAACCAACACCGAGTGCTAGCCGATCAGTTGGCGCTGAACTTACTGGGGTAGCAATATCAAGATTTGGCATTTGGTGCTCCCATCCGTTAACGGGCCGATACCCAAACGAACGCCTGTGAATAAGAGTACAACACTCCCGCCCTAAAACCAAGGGGCCGACGAGACTCACGAAAAGTGCCCGCGAAAGTCTTTCCGTGCCTCACGTAGGAATGCCCGCGTAACGGTGATCATTGTTGGGTATGGAAAATGAGTTGTCGATGAATTCTCGTGCCGAGGTCACTACGAGGTATGCGAAGGGGGATAAGGGTCGGATCCTTGATGAGGTTGTGGGGGTGACGGGGTGGTCGAGGGATAACGCACGACGCCGGCTTTCCATGGCTGCGAAGTGTCCGCCGGGTGGTGGTAGGCCGGTCGCGAAACGGGCCCGGAAACCGAGGTCACCCAAGTTCTCCTACGACGCGGTGAGGGTGCTGCAGTGGGTGTGGGCGGCTTCGGGTGGGCAGTGCGGGAAGTACCTCGCTGCGTCGATGCGCCTCCAGCTCGATGGGCTTGAACGCCACGGCGAGCTCGTTGATGGAGTGGACCGTTATGGTCCCGCGGTCCGGAGGGAGTTGCTGGCGATGTCGGCGGAGGGTGTCAAATTGTCTGTGTAAGTGGGCTGGCCTGATCGGTGAGCCGGATGCTGTTTGGCTCACCGGGAGGAGACACTCGCATGATGAATACATCGAAGACTGACAGGGACGTTTCGGCGCCCCCGCCGGTGGATGAGCAGATCGCCCGGATCATTGAGCAGGCCCAGGAGCAGGGGCTGCAGTTGACTGGTGAGGGGGGTTTGTTGCCGGACATGATTAAGGCCGCGGTCGAGGCGGCGTTGCGTGCGGAGATGGCCGATCACCTTGGGTATGACCGGCATGATCGGGTGGGTCGGGGATCGGGGAACTCGCGCAATGGGTTGACCGCCAAGACGGTACAAACGACGGCGGGGCCGGTGGGGTTGGAGGTGCTCCGGGACCGTAACGGGACCTTTGATCCGGTGACGGTGCCCAAGGGGGTGCGCCGGCTGAACGACTTCGACGACATGATCATGTCTTTGTTCGCGAAGGGGATGACGACCCGGGATATCGCTGAGCACCTCAAGGTCACCTACGGTGCGGCGGTGTCCCACGAAACGATTGCGAACATCACCGATGCGATCAACGAGGTCGTCAAGGAATGGCGGGCCCGGCCCTTGGATGAGGTTTACCCGATTATGTATATCGATGCGATCCGACTTCGGATCCGGGATGGTGGCGCAGTTCGGATGAAGGCCTGCCACATCGCGATCGGTGTCGATATCGATGGTGTTAAACGGGTTTTGGGTATGTGGATCGAGCAGACCGAGGGCGCCCGTTTTTGGGCCGGGGTGCTGACTGAACTGCGAAACCGTGGGGTCAAAGACGTGCTCATCGTCTGCTGCGATGGGTTAACGGGCCTGCCCGACGCGATCGCTACGGCCTGGCCAAAGGCGATTGTGCAGACCTGCGTTGTTCACCTAATCCGAGATTCGATGCGCTACGCCACGTGGAAGGACCGTAAGGTGATCGCAGCTGGCCTGCGCCCTATCTACACCGCGGCGACCGCCCAGGCCGCCGAGCAGGCACTGGAGGCGTTCGCCGTATCCGCGGTCGGCGCGCGTAACCCCGCCGTAGCTGATGTTTGGCGACGCTCCTGGAACGAGTTCATCCCGTTCTTGGATCTGCCACCGGAGATCAGGCGAGTGATCTATACGACGAACGCGATCGAGTCAATGAACTACCAGTTGCGCAAGGTCACGAAAACCCGCGGCCAGTTTCCCAATGATGAAGCCGCATACAAACTGCTCTACCTCGGGATCTGTGACATCGAGAACCGCACCATCAGCCGCGGTGGCAAACCGAAAAACCCATCAGTCACACAACGAGGAAGCAACACCGTCGGCTGGAAGACCGCACTGAACCACTTCGCCATCATCTACCCCGGGCGCCTGCCCGAGGGCATCTAAAAACCAAAATGCCGGATCTCACTTACACACGAAACTTGACACGCCTTAGCCTTAATCAACTGACACCTGGTCAACTCAGACTCGGACGAAATCTGCGATCGTCCAAATCGCCAGGGCCTAGAGGATTGTGCCCGCCAAGACTCTTGGGCTTAAGCGCCAGGAGCTGACAAAAGAGCTGAAGAGGGTGTCACGCCGCAAGAATCGGGAGCTTCTAGCCAAAGCCAAGGCACCCGGAGGCGGTCCGACTTCTGCACTTGACTCGGCGTATAGCAAGCCACCGGCACCCGCCGCGAGTGCTAGAAGAAAAACTTAAAAACCAAATTGATGAATAGTTAAATGGTTAAAAAGCCCGCACCGGACGGACGCCGTACGTGCTGTACTCGTTGCCGTGGTACTGACTCCCATAGGCGAAGAGCTGGAGCCACGTGCCGTCCGCACTGCTCTGCGAGGAACTCCAGTACCCAAACTTACCAGTGCCAAACCCGCCAACAGTGTCTCGCTGCTCATACAACGCGTTCAACTCATCCTTGGAGGGCAAGAACCAATCGGTCTTCCCACCACCGTCATAATCTCTAACCGTATTCGCAGCACCCGACCCACACGCAGCAGTTATCAACTTCGTATTCGCCGCACCCGCCCCGATCGTTGTCTCCGTCCCCGCGACTTCCAAAGACGAATCGTCACACCACACGTCCATCGGGTCGTCTACCCCTGACCACCCTGCTGGCGCCGCCTCTAAATACCGACCCCAAGGCTGCACGGAGCCCGCGTCATAGAACACGATCCCACCACCGGGACCGGTATCACCAACCTTGTAGTTCCCATCGGCACTCCCAAGCACCATCACACACCCCCACTTGAATAACCCACCAGGACCGGTACGCACCATAACAGTGGTCGAGGAACAATTAGCGGAAAGGACAGGAAAGAAGGACCATCCCGGCTACTTCTCCGGGGGTGCTTCGACACACCGCCGGTCAAAGAATCGCAGCGGGAGATGACCAATGCTGGGGAAGCATAGGACAGACCCGGGGTTGTGAAGAACTGCACCGCTACCTAGATACGTAATCGGGTCGAAATGGCGGCAATATTTTGCGCCCTAGCCTTCGAAAATCCCTGAGTAAGGATTCATGAAGCGGCGACCCCATACGGAATACACATTTGAGATCGTCACTGTTAACGAAGCAGGCACCGGTGAGGTTGGCGTGTTCACGGCACGGACGAAAGCTGAGGCGGTATCTACTCCCGCGACATTCTCCGGTTGTTACGTCAAGACCAATCACACCAAGGTGCCGGGTAATTTCCCCATTACGCCCGCTACCAGTGACACCTGGCCAGCACTTAGACCACCTGGGGTGTTCGAGTTCACT
>CAMDKJ010000086.1 GCA_945900705.1 Bifidobacterium breve
CCTTTCCACAATTATTGAAAGGACGTAAACCTGATGCCAAATATTGATATTGCTACCCCCGCAAGTTCAGCGCCAACTGATCGGCTCGCACTCGGTGTTGGTTGGGTACGACCCGGTGTGGCCGGTATCGGCGGCACCCTAAACCCCTCTTTGGGTGTTGGGCAATCCCAATCCAACTGGCGGAGTTGCTTTGAGGGCAATGAAGAGTAGCACCTCCGCAGCCTTATTTGAGTGGTGAGTTGTTACAAGAAAAATTCAAACTTATTTGTAACAACTCACCGCTCAACGAAGAAGTTCACACCTACCAACGAAGTAATAGATCGCATAATAGATCACAACGAGAAGGATGGAGCACTAAATGCCAAATATTGATATTGCTACCCCCGCAAGTTCAGCGCCAATCGATCGGCTCGCACTCGGTGTTGGTTGGGTGCGCCCGGGTGTGGCCGTTATCGGCGGCACCCTAAACCCCTCCTCGATCACCCTCCCCTATATGCAAAACCGCACCCCGTATTGTTTTGAGGGTAATGAAGAGTAGCACCGTTGCCTACCACTAGGTGGGGTGTTTAAACCCTGTTGCTGGCCCCTGACCGCTGTTGGCCTGGGGCCAGTTGTAAACGGAGAGTGAACTCGAACACCCCAGGTGGTCTAAGTGCGGGCCAGGTGTCACTGGTAGCGGGGGTAATGGGGAAAGTGCCTGGCACCTTTCCTGGAACCGGCCCTTGTCCTTCTTCGCAGCCTTCACATACGCCTTCGCGTACCTCGTAGTGACCTCGGCTCGGGAATTCATCGACAGCTCGTTTTCCATGCCCAACAATGATCACCGTTACGCGGGCATTCCTACGTGAGGCACGGAAAGCATTTCGCGGGCACTTTTCGTGAGTCTCGTCGTACTATTGCCATTTGGCGGGTTTGGTGTTCCAATGGAGAAGTGGCCCATCTTGGCGCCGCTAGCCTTTCCACAATTATTGAAAGGACGTAGATCAGATGCCAAATATTGATATTGCTACCCCCGCAAGTTCAGCGCCAATCGATCGGCTCGCACTCGGTGTTGGTTGGGTACGCCCCGGTGTGGCCGGTATCGGCGGCACCCTAAACCCCTCCTGTCCTACACCCGGTGGTCCCTGTTTTGGCGCGTTGCCGGGACTTTGCTTTGAGGGTAATGAAGAGTAAAACCCTTCCCCGGCACTAGGTTGATCGTTTGAAAGTTGTAACTGGCCATGACGAACTCACAATCGGCGATATCTGGAGTGTTCGATGAAGAATGTGGCAGAAGTACTTCTGCCGCCTTGGATTAAATTACTTCATCGCAAGTGGCTAGTTGGTGATCTCATTGCGGGCGTTATCTTGGCAGCAATCGCAATTCCCGAAGTCATGGGTTATGCGTCGATTGCCAAAATACCTGTCAGTGCTGGCCTCTACACGCTCATCCTGCCGGTAATTGTTTTTGCCGCCATAGGTGCATCCCGATTTCTCACCATTGGTGGCGATGCAGCTGTGGCTGCTCTGGTCGCGGCAGGCCTTGGTGGCGCGGCCATCAGTGGTGTCACTCCCGGGTCTACGCAGTGGCTCGCGTACACCTGCATCATCGCGCTCATCTGTGGAGCATTGCTTACTCTGGCCGCTATATTTCGGGTGGGATTCATAGCCGACTTTTTTAGTGTTCCGGTCATCACCGGGCTGCGGGCCGGGGTCGGCGTCCTCATCATACTAGGGATGATTCCGGAAATACTTGGAGTTTTACCGGGCAAAGGTTCATTCCTCGAAGCGCAATGGAGCGTAATAAACTCCATCCCCTCTACCAACTTGCTTGACCTCGCCTACGCTGTGGGCTCGATTGTAGTTCTCGTTTTGCTCCCACGATTGATTCCAAAATTTCCGGCCGCCCTCGCCGTGATAGTTGTGTCCATTATTTTGTCCACCACCTTAAATTCGGCTGCTTCGGGGGTTGCGGTCGTCGGTGAAATCCCAGGTGGCTTACCGTCATTTGGCTTGCCCCAAGGCCTCGATCTAGATGCAGTTCGAGCCAACGCAGGTTTGCTGACCTACATTGCCCTGCTCTGCGCAGTATTGCTTCTTACTTCTGGAGCGGTGGCTTCGCGGTCTTATGCCCAGAAGGCTGGCGATCCCCTTGACTTAAATAGAGATATTTTGGGCATAGGCGGCTCAAACTTCGCTGCCGGACTCACCGGAACCATGCCAACGGGTGGGTCGCTGGCAAAAACGTTGATCATGGTGAGCTCTGGTGGGCGTTCTCAAATTGCGAATTTGGCGATGGCAGGTGTCACGATCATTTTCCTACTTGCCTTTACTTCGGCACTGCAGAATATGCCCAAGGCGGTGCTCGCGGCCATCGTTTTGGTTATCGCCTGCCGCCTGATAACTATCAATGGGTTTCGTCAAATCCTAGCGCGAAGCAAGGTTGAGTTCGTGGGAGCCGTAAATACCATGATCTTGATCTGCGTGTTCGGAATATTGATCGGCCTAACCGTAGCGATCGTCGCATCAACCATCTATACGATCAAACGCCTGTACCGAGCAAAGTCGTACATCATTAGCCTAAATTCCGCAGACGTGCCTACCTACGTCGAAGCGCAACCGGGATTGCAGTCCGAACCGGGTCTAATCATCTTCCGCTTTCCTACAATGGTGTTTTACGCGAATGCAAATCGATTCATGGATCAGGTTCGTGAGCTAGTAAAACAGGCACCGGATCCGGTTGAGTGGTTCATCGTAGATGCATCAGCGGTAGACGATTTAGATTATAGCTCGGGCGTGATGCTCAACACTTTCATCAAGTTCATGAAGGACAACGGCATTAAACTTGTTATCGCTCGCCGTGATGCGATGTTGAGTGAAGCCATCTTGAAACAGCGCCTTGATGAGTATGTGCCCGATGAAGATGTCTGGGCGTCCCTGCCCGAGGCATATGCCGCCTTCCAAGCGCGCCCACGCACCCCGGTCTAGAGAACATCACGGCCGGTGCAGCGCACCTTCGTCACGTGGAACAAGTGACGGACGCTCAACGGCGAACATCACGGCCCAGTAGCTGGCAAACCCAACGAAAAGGCCTGCATATACGTCCATTAAGAAGTGCTGTTGCAGCATTACTGTCGCAGGGAAGATCAATGCTAGCCATGGCATGAGGATCCAGGCAGTCTTCGGGAAGCGTGAGCGAAGTCGCCAGAGTGAGATGATTCCGATCATCGCCCAGGTGCAGTGCCCGCTTGGGTAGCCGTTGAATGGCTGGTCATTCCCCCAGATCATGCCGACGAGCCACCCAAGGGCGCCATCAGGCAATGTTGCCGTGCGGGGAACGTTCGTTTGAAAAAGCCAGTAGGAGACATCCAGGAACAACTGGCTGACGATGAGCGCGAGCCCCACGGTCAAGAATCTGCGCATTGAGCGTGCAGCAAGGTTTATGGCGGGCACAACGAATGGCACAATCACGAGAAAAGAAAGGTAGGGAAGCGCGAGGATCGGAACAAATGGAACTCGCTCATCGAGCCAAGACTTCAGGATGAAACTCTGATAGGCACCGTCACCGGATAGCGGTTGCACCAAGGCCTTGGTGGCGGGGTCCCACGGATAGAAGGAGGGCCAGCGCGCCGACCCGGGCGCGAAGTTGAGCATTTCATAACTCATGAACACCAAGATGATGCCCAAGAAGACGGCAACGATCACCACGGTACGAAGCGCCTTTGACTTTGCCATCACTTTTAGACCCCATTTTGGTTGACTACCTAATCCCGATGCCTACCACATAAGTTGGGTACTTAGAGGAGTTACCGGTGAGATTCCCGGGCAACCCTTCACGCAAAGATTTGTTTTGCCTACGGCTTTGCTGGCTCCAACTCACGGAGCTGGAGGTCACCTGATCACACCCAGGTGGGCATCCACATGCGCAGCATCCACTGCTCATATGGGATTACCTGCCCGGTCCAGATCGGATACATCCACCAAGCTACGAGCACGATGAGCAGCAATAATGCGCCGGCGCCAAGTGCCCCCCAGCGCCGGCGAGATTCGCTGGCGCTGGAGGGGCCGATCATCGTGCCCATCGACATGGCCAGTGCGGTGACGACGAATGGCACGTAAACGATTGTGTAGAAAGTGAAGATGGTGCGATTTAGGTAGAGCAGCCACGGTAGCCAACCGGCGGCGATGCCGACAAGTACCGCCCCTGCTCGCCAGTCACGCCGCCCGATCCAGCGCCAGCACTGATGGAGGATGGCGGCAATCGCTGCCCACCAAATAATTGGGTTGCCCAATGCGAGAACTTCGGCAGCACAGTTATTGGTCGGGCAGCCTTGGCTTCCGTCCTTGATACTTTCGTAAAAGAAGGAAGTCGGCCGGGTTTGAAATGGCCACGAAAGTGGATTGCTCTTGTATGCGTGTTCGGAGGTGAGCCCGACATGGAAGTTCCAGGCTTGAAGGTGGTAATCCCCCCACGATCTAAGGGATGCGGGGATTATCGAAGCGGGTTGGCCCGCGGCCCAATTGCGGTTATAGGCATCGGCGCTTAGGAACCAGCCGGTCCAAGAGAAGAAGTAGACGACGATCACGATCGCCACCATCGTGATGCCGGTAAGTGGTGCATCACGCAGCGCAGTTGCTGTCCAGGGCTTTTTCACTCCGATGGCCCGGCGAGTCGAGACATCCCAAACTACGGTCATCAAAACAAATGCGACGACGAACCAAAGACCAGACCATTTTACCGAGCAAGCCAAGCCAAGGGCGACCGCGGCGGCCCAGCGCCACGGGCGTAACCCGAAAGTTGGCCCGAACCCTGTAGTGAGTGAGTCCAGTGCTGCTGACGGTTCGGTGCCGTTTGTTAGTGCGGCTCGCACTTTTGCGGCGAGACGACCCCGGGTGTGGTCTCGATCAATTACTAGAAGGCCGAATGCCGCGAGAATCCAGAATGCCAGCACCATGTCGAGCAGGCCGGTGCGGCTCATCACGATATGGATACCGTCGAGGGCGAGCAACAGGCCTGCAAGAGTGCCAATTAGATCTGATCGGGTTAGCCGCCGCACTATGCGGGCGAGCATGATGATGCCGAGAACACCGAGCACAGCTACTGAAATGCGCCAGCCGAATGGAGTGGCTCCGAAGGCGTATTCACCGATGGCGATTGCCCATTTGCCAAGTGGTGGGTGCACGACGAATGCTGGTGAATCCTTGAAGAGATTTAGTGCCTGCCAGTTGCCGTCCGACTTAAGAATTATGTCGTTGGCATTGTCAATGATCGTTCGTTCGTAGCCGTATTTGATTAGTGACAGTGCTTCTTTGGGGTAGTAGGTCTCATCGAATGCAAAAGCATGGGGCCGCCCTAGGTCCCAAAGGCGCAAGATGGCTCCGATAAGCCCGACAGCCAGCGGCCCGATCCAACCCCTTAGGCCCGATGAGGGCATTGGCTGGCGAAGGCGCTCGGGGAGGGATTCAATGTCACGCCGGGGGGCTGTCGCCGACACCGATACCGCAGCCATGGGCGTCATCGTATTCGTGATTACTGATTTGGGAGGATGTGCAGGTGGCTACCGGTAATGAAGGACCAGATCTGGATCCGGGCACCGGGCCGGAGCCCAAGATCGGGCAGGTAGTGCTTGCGGCCACACCTCTAGGTAATGACCATGATGCATCCCCGCGCCTGCGTGCCCTATTGGCTACTGCCGATGTAGTGGCCGCCGAGGACACCCGCCGCCTACGCCGCCTCGTCTCGGCACTCGGAGTCGAGATTTCTGGGCGCGTACTTTCCTACCACGATGCCAATGAGCGCGAACGCGCGGTTGAACTTGTAGATATCGCGGCAGCGGGTGGCACAGTCATTGTGGTGACCGACGCGGGGATGCCGGTGGTTAGCGATCCAGGCTTTCGTGTCGTTAGCGAAGCGGTGGCCCGCGGTGTGCATGTCACAGCGCTGCCGGGGCCGTCAGCAGTATTAACCGCACTGGCTCTTTCAGGATTGGCCGTTGATCGATTTTGCTTCGAGGGCTTCTTGCCGCGAAAAGCTGGTGAGCGCTCAACAAGGCTGCGCGAGTTGATCGACGAGCCGCGCACTATGGTTTTCTTCGAAGCCCCCCATCGACTCGAGGTGATGCTGCGGGCCCTTGCCGAAAGCCTGGGGAGTGGCCGGCAGGCGGCGGTATGCCGTGAACTCACCAAGACCTACGAGGAGGTCAAGCGCGGCGCCTTGGGCGACCTCGTGCAGTGGGCCGAGCTCGGGGTGAGGGGTGAGATCACCGTGGTTGTTTCTGGGGCCTCGGCCGAAGAGCGGCGCGCGGCGGTGGGCCTCGACACTGAAGAGTCCCAAGTCGAAGCGGTACTGGCCCGAGAGGGGCATGGCGTCGATCGCCGCACCGCTATCGCGGAAGTGGCCAAGGCCGCCGGTATTCCGCGGCGGGTGGTGTACGACGCGGTAGTCAAGTACAAGGACGCCAAACCGTAGGATCGCACTATGTCGTCAGCGGTTGCCGCAGAAAGTGGAGCTGAAAAGGCTTTTTATCTGACGACACCCATCTATTACGTTAATGATGCACCGCATATCGGTCACGCCTACACGACCACCGCCGGCGATGTATTGACCCGTTGGCATCGCCAGCGCGGTGAAAAGGTGTGGTTCCTCACCGGGGTTGATGAGCACGGCACCAAAGTGCAGCGGGCGGCAGATGCCGGGGGAGTAACCCCGCAGCAATGGGTCGATAACTTGGTCGCAAACGAATGGCTGCCGGTACTGCAAACTGTCGACGCAGCCAATGACGATTTCATTCGCACCACCGAACCGCGCCATGCAGAGCGCGTACAGCGGTTCTGGGAGCAGGTGCGCGAGCACGGGTTCGTCTATTCGGCGCCCTATGAGGGCCCCTACTGCGTTGGCTGCGAGGAGTTCAAATTTGCGGCTGACCTGGCCCCGGGTACCGGTGAATACGAAGGTCAGCAGATCTGCCCGGTGCATGGCCGCCCATGTGAGCAACTACAAGAAGAGAATTGGTTCTTTCAGCTCTCGGCATTTACCGAGCGGCTCATCGCACACTATGAAGCTAATCCAGAAGCAATTCAGCCGCGAAGTGCCTACAACGAGGTGATGTCCTTCATCCGTGGTGGGCTAGCTGATATCTCAATGTCTCGCTCGAGTGTTTCCTGGGGTATCCCGGTTCCCTGGGAACCAAGCCAGGTTATTTACGTCTGGTTCGATGCGTTGTTGAATTATGCAACAGCCGTTGGCTATGGCACTGACCCTTCATCACCCGAAGGTGAGCAGTACTCAA
>CAMDKJ010000087.1 GCA_945900705.1 Bifidobacterium breve
TTTTTGACGGTTTCAGCAGGCACAAGGATCGAGCAGCAGGGATCAGTCGGTGAGCCGCAGAAAACCCTCGTCCGAACTCACCGAGAGGGCTTATACCTGCCCGTTCCGTCAATTCGGAGCCCTTTTTTGACGGTTTCAGCAGGTACAAGGATCGGGCGGCAGGGACCAGTCGGTGAGCAGCAGAAAGCCCTCGTCCAACCTCATGGAGAGGGCTTAGACCTGCTCGTTCCGTCATCGAGAGCGCTTATACCTGCTCGTTCCGTCACCGAGAGGGCTGATACCTGCTCGTTCCGTCACCGAGAGGGCTTATACCTGCCCGTTCCGTCAATTCGGAGCCCTTTTTTGACGTTTTCAGCAGGTACAAGGATCGAGCAGCAGGTACAAGGATCGAGCGGCAGGGACCAGTCGGTGAGCGGCAGGGACCAGTCGGTGAGCGGCAGGGACAGGGATCGAGCGGCAGGGACCAGTCGGTGAGCGGCAGGGAGCAGTCGGTGAGCGGCAGGGAGCAGTCGGTGAGCGGCTGGGAGCAGTCGGTGAGCGGCTGGGACCAGGAGCGAGCGGCAGGTTTAAGGATGGGGGTGCTGGTACCAGTCGGTGAGCCGCAGGAAGCCCTCGTCCAAACTCACCGCGGGTGCCCAATTAAGGCTCACTCGGGTTTGGCGCTGATCGAACCAATGCGCGGTGGCCAGTTGTTCTGCCAGGAAGCCGGTGAGGGGCGGCTCGCTGTCGCGAACCTGCCAAATCCGCTCCGCGACTCGGCCCGCCCCATAAGCCGCAGCGAACGGCACAGTTCGATCGGGAGCCGATAAGCCGGCTGCCCGCGTAATGCGGGTCAGCAGCTCAGCCACCGTTCTCGGTTCACCATTTGTTACGACGAGAGCTCGCCCACGGACAATGGGGTCAGTTGCGCGCTCTACCGCGGCAACCAGCGCCGATGCCGCATTGTCGATGTAAGTCGTATCAATAAGTGCCACACCGTGACCGATCAAGAACAATCGGCCGGCCCGGGCTCGCGTGACAATGCGTCCGATTAATTGCTCGTCCCCTGGCCCCCACACAAGATGCGGACGAATTGCAACGACGGCAAAGTCTGGGTTCTCGCTTGCCAGCACCAGTAGCTCTGCGGTTGCTTTAGTTCTGGAATATGCACCGCGTGCAGCCAATGGGTCAGCCGGCAGCGCACCGTCGCCAATTATTGGAGCCCCCGAATGCGCCACCGATGGTGAGGAAACGTAGACAAAACGTTCAGCACCCGCAGCCTTGGCCACTTGGATGGCGAGCTGCGTCCCTTCGATGTTGACCCGTTCGAACTCAGCCACTGCTCCAGTGATTGACACCTTTGCGGCCAGATGCACCACGGCCTGAACACCAACCATCGCACGGGTTAGCGCTTCGACGTCAGTGATATCTCCCCTGACTTCGTCATATGGCAAGCCACTTGCTCGCCGCTGAAACACCACCACTTCGTGGCCTCGGCTCGCCATCGCGTGCGCAGTAGCAGCACCCAGCAACCCGCTAGCGCCGGTAACGAGAACGCGCATTACCGGTGCCCGGCCAATATCGAATCAGCCCATTTACTCAATTCTGCCCGATCAATTTTTGAATTGTGTCGAATATCAACAGGCAAGTCTTTCCGCACAAGCACCGCTGCAATATCAAACTCAGGGACTTGCTCGCGCACCAGTTGCACTCGGTCAAAATCCAGCAGCCCATGAGCAATATTTTCCGGTGAGGTGATGACGATAATTAACTGTTGATTACCGGCCGGACCAATCCCTACCGCAGCCGCCCACTGCACAAATGGCAATTGCTGAATCCGTTGCTCTATCCCCACCGGGGTAATCGGGCCACCAGCGGTAACAATCAGGTGGGCCATGCGCCCCTCGACCCAGAGCCTGCCACTTGTTTCCAAATGGCCTACGTCACCGGTGCGGTGCCAACCAAGGTCGCGAGAGGCCAAATCATTTGTGGCCCACAGTCGGTCGTACCGATCACGCATGTGATCTGCTTTAACGCATATTTCACCGGTTACGCCAGCCTGCGAAGTTAAGGCGCCTCCGGCCCTTCCTTCAGTGTCGAGAGCACTGATCATGATTTTGACCCCGCCCACCGGCGAACCGACCAGAACTCCATTGATCTCAGTAGCCATTGCGATTTCAGGAAGACTGACTTCACTAACCGGGAGCACTTCGGTCATCCCGTAGGGCGTCCGAATATCTGCATTCGGTACCAACTGTTGAATTTGATGGAGTAACTGCACGGGCACCGGTGCCCCTGCCGCCAGGACCAACCTAAGTGAATCGAAACTGTGTCGCTGGCTCGGCGATAACTCACCTGCCGTTGCAATCACATTGGTAAGCGCTGCGGGTGATGCCCAAAGTAAAGTGCCATCGACCGCAGCAGTCGCATCAGCCAATGCCGCGGCTTGCAGAGTGCGCGGCTTGGTGACATCCATATCGGGTATTACCGATGCCACCCCCAGCGTTGGCCCAAAAACCGCCCACGGAGCAAACGCGGCAACAATCGCATCACTCGAAGTCATCGCATAATGCTGGCGGAGCACATCGCGGGTGCCCGCCACCTGCGATTGCCGATAGACAACTCCTTTGGCCGGACCGGTAGCCCCGGAGGTGAACACCACAACCGCGTCAGCTGATTCGGCCGGCTCCGGTGGCATTGGCGCCTCAATTTTGGCGATCTTGACCAGACTTTTTACCGAGCAGCGCAGTCCGCGGATGCGCACGGTACGTGCCAGTGCGAGGCCCGGCGTGATTGCGATCACGTGATCAGGTGCCGCACCGCGAAGTGCCCGCCGCATCCCCTTTACCCCTAACCCAGCATCCGCGATGACGACACATGCGCCAATGCGCCAGCACGCGTAGACCGTCGCTATCAAGTCGGCCCCGGGTGGGATGAGCAGTGATACTCGGTCACCGGGTTTCACCCCGCGCGAATGTAGGCCAGCGGCCAATTGATCCACGGTGTCAGCGAGTCGGCGCCAAGTAACTCGGCGGCCCGCACCCGACATCTCAACAAGTGCGGTGGCACTTGGGGTGCGTTCAGCTCTCTCATGCAACCCATCCCACAACCTAGTTCGACGTGGAGGATGTGGTGCGGCGGCAGCCACCGGCCCCGAGTTCACCTGGTGGCCGCGTTCCAGCCCTGATACCCAGCGCAGTAGATCAGGAAATACTCGCTCGTCATCCTCACTCACCAGGTGCCTTGCGCCCTCATAGCGATGAACATCAGCATGCGGGACCCGCGCCATTAAGTCACCCAGATAAAGATCACTAAAAACGGGGTCACCCGGACCCCAGAGCAACAACACCGGCACTGCAGCGAAGTTGGCCATGGCCGACGCAATCACATCGAGGGTGTTGGCACTTGGATGGCCAGGCTCTAATGGAATGTCTGCGACGAATGCCCCGATCGCGGTGCGCCGAGCCGATGACGCATACGGCGCCCGGAAAGCCTTTGCCGTCTGCTTACTCATCCTCGACCCACTCAAGGCTGTGGTTCCACGTATAAATGCAGTTGTGCGCACCGTATTAAAATCTAAAAACGGACCACTTCGAGCCAGCCGAATCAACGTCGGCGCGCTGGCCCCGGCAGGTTGGTGAACCGCGGTATTCAAGAGGACAACACCCACCAACTGCTCTAGGTGATTTTGGGCCCAGCCCAGTGAAATTGGGCCACCCCAGTCATGCGCAACCGTGACCACCGGACCGGTAATACCAAGTTGTTCAGTGAGAGCGCTTAGGTCATCAATACGATTTGCTAACCGCCGCGTGGTTCCGGTGCGTTCCGAAAAACCCATCTCAAGTTGATCAACCGCCACCACTCGAACATCAGAAGGGGCAAGCTCCACCAATCGTCTCCATAGATACGACCAGGTCGGGTTGCCATGGATGCACAGCAAAGTTAAGCGCGCGTTCTGATCAGAGCGCTGCGCGTATGAGTCAAGAAGATGCCAGGTGCAAATTCGCCCGGAGTGATCGGGTGCGTCAACTAGACGCGACCAAGATCGCTCTAGGCCGGGCAGATCGGCCGGCGGTAAAGTCGCCGGCGCGAGCGAGTTCACCAAGTAATTTCGATGACTGCTGCATTCAGGCCCGAGCCGATTCCCATGCAAGCAATACGTTGCCCCGCCACTAAATCAGCGGCAAAATGCGCCAGCGTAAATGGAACCGACGCCGGCCCAACATTGCCGCGAGTTGGAAATGTCACGGGTACTTTGGTCTTGTCAATTCCAAGAGCTTCAACAATTGAAGCGGTATGCACTTGCGATACCTGATGGATGATGTAGCAATCAAGGTCTTTCCAGTCAAAAACCTCGGTTGCTTCAGCCCAAGCTTCACTGGCAAGTGCTACGCCAGCCTCAAGTAGGCCGCGAGCGTCGGTGTTCATCCCATTAATATCGCCAACGCACAACTTATTGTGCTCGGTTGCCGCGCGCGAAACCCCGCCGACAAATCGGTGACCTTCGGGATGCTCACTGGCCCTACCCAAGACCATGGCCGCTCCGCCGGACCCAAGGGTAAGAGTCGCAAAGTTTGCTAGTAAATCCTCCTTGGTGGTGCCAGGCTCCCGCAGTCGGGTGATTGTCGACTCTTGTGGGCGCCGACAACCTTCACCATCGACAATAAGCGCATAATCAATTTGGCCGGAGTCAATGAACATTGCCGCTAGTTGCATGCCGTTAATGAATCCGAGGCAGGCATTGGACAAATCAAAGTTCAAGCAAGCCGAGCTCAAGCCCAATTGCGCGTGCACATCGACCGCGGCGCTCGGCTCGAGGGCATCTCGGCAAACTGACGTGTCGATCAGGAGTCCTACCTGAGTTGGATCCACTCCAGCGTCAGCCAGCGCTTTCGCCCCGGCCATCGCCGCCGCGTCTGCAAAGGTGACGTCCTCCGGCCACCAGCGGCGCTCAGAGATACCGGCCAGCAGTTCGAGCATTCCGGGCCGAAGGCCAAGCCGCGCATAGGTGTCGAGTAGTTGCGCATCTATCTCTTCCGATGTGACGACAATGGGGGCGTCAGCCACCGCAACGGCCAAAATTGCCGTATCGACATAGCGGAATGTGGCATTGCCAGGCATTTAGATCCTTTCAATAAACGACGAGTCAAGCCCCCACAGCCTGCCATGCCCGACACGGTCGGGTGATTCGGGACCGCTCATACGCCCAATCGGCCGTGGTGACGTACGGTGCCTATGTGATGATCCGGCGCTGGCACCTGCGCTTTGCCCTGCTGGTGACTACGGCCACCTGTTTTACCGGAATTGCTGGTGGTTTGAATCCGGCCGCCGCCGCTGACCTCACCAGATACGCCGAGCAACAGCTCATCTGGAGAAAATGTTCAGGTGAAATGCAATGCGCCAAATTGACAGTGCCCCGCGATTATGCCGATCTGGCCGCCGGCGATATTCAAATTGCGCTCTCCCGGGTGCCGCATTCCGGCACAACTTTCCAAGGCTCCATCGTGGTAAACCCGGGCGGGCCTGGTGGTTCCGGTACCGACTTCGCCAGTTCAGTCGCCGCCATAGTCGCCCCTGAGGTGTCACAGCAATTTGACATCGTGGGTTTTGATCCGCGCGGAGTGGCGGCCTCGGCTCCGGTCACCTGCATGAACGGATCGCAGACCACCCGCTGGCTGCTGGCGGACCCAACTCCCGATACGCGTAGCGAGCAAAACATTTTGATGGGACTTGCTCGCGAGATAAGCGCCGGGTGCTTGCAATATTCCCCACGAATTGCCCCGTTCATTTCAACAGCCAACACGGTTAACGACCTAGACATCTTGAGATCAGCACTCGGCGAGCAAAAACTTAATCTCCTCGGTTTCTCCTACGGAACCTCACTCGGGGCGCTATATGCCCAGAAATTCCCGAGCCAAGTTGGCCGCATGGTGCTCGATGGTGCGGTAGATCCAAGCCTAAACGGAATGGAGATATCGAAGGGCCAATCCGGTGGATTCCAAGGCGCCCTTGTCCGTTTCGCCAAGGATTGTGCCAAGCGAAGCAACTGCCCCTATTCCGGTGATGTGAATGATGTACTCACGGGCATCAACCAACTCCTCGCAAGGCTTGAGGATAACCGGCTCCCGACCAGCGGCTTTGAGCCACTGAATCAAGCCCAAGCGGTCACCGCAGTCTTTTGGAGTATGTACTCCCCAGATTTCTGGGGAACTTTGCGGTCGGCGCTCCGCGAGGCCGAGCGCGGTCAAGGTGGAGAACTTCAGTGGTTGTCTAATCAGGCCACAGATCGAGTTGGCAAGAATCGTTACGGAAGTAATCAGAATTCGGCCTTCTATGCGATTTCCTGCCTGGACGCGCCCGCGACACCGGGCAGAACCGGACTTGCTGCTGCAGCAAAGGCGTGGTCTAAAAATGCCCCGGTGCCTGAACTGGCGAGAGCGATGTCTTGGGGAAATGCGCCCTGTAGTTTTTGGTTTGATCACTTAGGGGGTAAGCCGGCGGCGGCTACCTCGACAACCACCGCCCCCATCGTGGTAGTCGGAACGAGATTTGATCCGGCGACGCCATACTCGTGGGCGATCGCACTACATGAGCAATTGCCGACGAGTTCGCTAATTACTTACGAGGGCGACGGGCACACCGCGTACGGTGGAGGTTCAGCATGCGTAGACAACGCGATCGATGAATTCTTGTTGACCGGCAATGCCCCGGCCAGCGGTAAAACCTGCAATTGACTTTGACTAACTGTCTGGATCTTTTGGCTCATCACCTTCAGCAAGACTCTGCAGGAATTCTTCAACTTGAGCGGCAATCTCATCACCGGTGGGCACCCCACCCTGCGGGGTCAAATCTGATATTCCCCCCGTGGCGCCTTGCTGCATGGCATTTAGTTGGTCGTACTGCTGCTCCAGCGCAGCGACCACCATTGCGAACTCGTCATTGCCTACTAGTTGCTCCGCTACTTCGGTTTCAGCTCGATCTGCAGCCGGCTGAAGGTCTGCGGTAGGCACCACCAGGCCGGTCAGCGCCGCCACTCCGTTAATAAGGGTTTGCGCTGCGCGCGGAAATTCAAATTGCACTAAGTAGTGAGGTACTTGCGCGGTGATACCCATAGAGGGGATCCCGTGCTCCCCTAGATGCAATTCAAGCATTGCGCCCAGATGACCTGGTACTT
>CAMDKJ010000088.1 GCA_945900705.1 Bifidobacterium breve
CCGACTACTCGACCTATCCCGGTGAAGTGCTTGTCGTACCAAGGGCTGAGGACACCTGAAACAACTACTCCACGACTGGGGTTTGCGGCATGCACCATCTTGCCGTTACCTATGTATAAGCCAACGTGGTGCACGCTGCCGCCAAAGTAGAACACCAGGTCACCCGGCTGGGCTTCACTAAGTGGAATTTTGCGCGCTTTTTGATACTGCGAATAGCTGTAGTGGGGCAAAGACACTCCGCCTTGACGCCAAGCACTCATCGTGAGGCCAGAACAGTCGAATGTAGTGGGGCCCGATGCCGCCGCAACGTAGCGATCACCTACCTGCGAAAGCGCGTACCTGACTGCGGCAACCGCACGGCTGCTAACCGAGTAGCCGCCGCCGCTGGTGCTACTGCTGCTGAACTGCTGCTGAGCAATTGCAGCGGCGGCCAGGGACGCCTCGCGATCGCTGGCCGCCATGGCCGCGAGGCGCTGACGCTCTGCCGCCTGCAACGAGTTCAAAATTGCCTGTGCGTCTGCCAACCGAGCGTCGGCTTCCCGCTTGGAGTCGGCCATTTCACTGCGAACCTGCCGGGCGGCATCCTCTTTTTGCTGCAAGGTCGCCTCGCTCTGGGCCAGCCGCAACCGGGCGGTCTGTGAAGCCCGAAGGGCATCAGCCTGGCCCTTGGCAACTTGATCGAGCGCTGAGGCTTGCGCCAGGAATTGTGCCGGGTTTTCCGCTAGCAGGACTTGAAGTGAGGCATCCACCCCGCCGCCGGTGTAGGTGGCCCGGGCTAGATCATCTACCGCCCCCGAAATCGCGTTTAACTCACGGCGCTCGACCGCAATTTTGTCTTTCAGGGTTGCCAGGGAATCTTCAATAACATTTAATCGTTCTTGGGCATCATTGAAACGTTCATGGGCGGATTCGGCTTTTGCTTCAAGGTCGTATACCTGCTGGCGTACCTGTTCGAGGTCTCGGGCCGCGGCGGGCTGAGTCACCGCGGTGATAGTAAGCAGCGCCGCGCTGACACCTAATAGCCTGTTACGCCAGGTGCGGTGAGCAGAACCTGTTTGAGTCAAAGGCACTGACCGGGCTCCCTTCACCTAACTGGGTACTAATAGGCAGACTCCATCACGGTAACAGACGTCCAAGGGTCGCCCAAGACGGAGCACCTGCCTCGACCCACCCGCAATTACCCCTATTTACGACCCTATATAGGCCCCTACTCAGGCCCCTAACCCGACAAATCGGGCACTAACCGGGGGGGTCGGAACCAGGCGCAGCGGTGGAATCAGGCCCGAATCGGTAAGCACCGCGAGGGCGACCTGATGGTCATCGGGTATTTGGACCGTGGCCCCGGGCGGACCTAACAGCACCGTAACTACACAATCACCGCAGGCAAGGCCCGCAACCTGGCAGGTACCGCAATCAATGATCATGCATCGAACGCTAGTTCGGGGGTCTGACAGTTACTTCGGCTCAGGGGCCGCCATCTCCCGGGCCTTCGGTGCTGGGTCCGCCAAATTCTGGGCGCGGGACGATTTCAATGCGGTCGGCCGCGGCGCACCACCTGCACTTGACTTGAACTATGTCTTCGGCCAGCACCGTGGTTTCTTCGACCACCGGGGCACCGGAGATATCCACGTGCCAGAACTCACTAACTTTGGCCGACCGCACCACATCAAAGCGGGTCAGGTTGCCACAGTGGGCACAGCGAAAGCGAGACTTCGAATCCGGAAGGGTCTTTGCCACGGCAGCACCTTACCGAGGTTTGTCAGGCCGGTGCCTTACCGTGCTCCTCATGCCCAACTTAATCCCGCTCAATACTCAGTTGAGTATCACGGATTTGGGCACCCGGCTGCGTGACGCCACTTTTGTTGTAGTCGATCTTGAAACCACCGGTGGGCGCCCTACCGACGCCGGCATCACCGAATTCGGTGCGGTGAAAGTTCAAGGTGGGCAAGTTATCGGCGAGTTCGCCACCCTGGTAAATCCAGGTATGCCCATCCCGGCATTTATTGCGGCCTTAACCGGTATCACCAACTCACTAGTTGCTACCGCACCGCACCTAGCAGCAGTGCTGCCCACCTTCCTTGAATTTGCCCGCGGCAGTGTCCTTGTCGCCCATAACGCCCCATACGACATTGGATTTCTAAAAGGTGCCTGCGTGAAACTAGACCACGAGTGGCCGGGTAATCACGTCGTCGATACCGCGCGACTGGCGCGCATCACCCTCCACCGTGACGAAGTCGCAAATTGCAAACTTTCGACACTTGCCACCTATTTTCGGACGGAGATATCACCAACACACCGAGCATTTGATGACGCTCGCGCCACCGCCGATGTACTGCACCGGCTCCTTGAGCGAGTTGGTGACCACGGGGTAGAAACCCTTGAGGATCTCGCAGCATTTACCGCGCGCGTCAGCCCAATCCAGCGGACTAAACGACATTTGGCTGCCGGGTTACCGGATGCACCTGGGGTCTACATCTTCCGGGATCCACAAGGTGCCGCCCTTTATGTTGGCACCTCAAAAAACATCCGCAAACGGGTGCGCACCTACTTCACCGCATCTGAAACTCGTCGTCGCATGAGCCAGATGATCACCATCGCAACTTCGGTGGATCCAATAGTCTGCGCGACGGTACTAGAAGCCCGGATTCGCGAACTAAGGCTAATTGCCGAAAAGCAGCCCAGATACAACCGGCAATCAAAGCGGCCGGAGCGTCAAACCTGGCTTAAACTAACGGATGAGGCCGCACCGCGCTTAGCAATTGTCCGCGAAGTTCGCGACGATGTCGCGAACGGCGCTTGCTACCTCGGCCCATTTAGGTCAAGTACCGGCGCCCAAGAGGCCAGTGAAGCACTGCAATTCGCTTTGCCACTAAGGACATGCACCACAAAATTGGCGCGCAATCCGCGCAGCACTACGGCCGGATGCGCCCTGGCCGAGCTAGGTAAATGCCTAGCGCCGTGCACCGCAACGGTTGATCATGAGGCTTATGACTCCTTGGTAGCACGTGCTCGCTTAGCAATGTCTGGGGCCATCGGCCCGGTAACAGAAGCATTGCAAGTTCGCATGCGTGACTTAGCTGACCAAAGTCGTTTCGAAGATGCAGCCCGGTGGCGAGATCGCCTCGCCCACTTCGTCCAAGCCAGTGTTCGCACCCACCGGCTCATGATGCTGGCACAAATTGAGCAACTGGTCGCGGGCAAACCAACGCCAGCAGGTGGCTGGGAGGTGCACTGCATTAGTTATGGCGCCCTTACCGGTGCAATAACTATCCCAAATGGGGTAGATCCACTCCCCGCGATAAACGCCCTCATTGCCACCGCCGACCAAATCAGCCAGCCAGCACCAGCCCGGGTCGCCGGCCTCACCGAAGAAGCCCAGGCAATCCTGCAATGGCTCGAATCTGATGGCGTTCGGTTAGTGCGAACCAGCGAGCCCTTGGCCCTGCCAATTGGCTGCGGAGGAGCCCTTCTTGCTCAACTTGGCCAGGTGCGCAATGAGATCCGAGCCCAAGAACCCGTTGACTACCAGTGGCTCACCGCCTCGGCTCGCGGCAAAATGGTCACCCGGATCGCCTAGCCCAGGTCATTTCTTGAGCGATGCCGTTTCTTTGATCCAGCGGTCAAGAAGCACCGCACCAGAACCGGATTCGAGCACCGTGCGGGCCCGTGGCAGCGCCGCACGCAATCGCTCGAGTAGTTCCAACTCGCTCTCACCGACACCGGTGGCAGCGTCATAAGCAACAAGAGCTGCGGCCGCATTCAACGCAACGGCATCGCGAATCGCCGAAATACGCTGGGCATCAGCGTCAGCCGCACTAACCCCACTCAGGGTCTTGCGCAAGAGCTGCGCATTACGTATCCGATCGCCACCTTTTATCAAATCCGCATCAACAAACGCAATACCAAGTTCACGCGGATCAATAACGACCTCACGGATCCCAGCCCCTGTTACATCCCAAGCATGTGTTACCGCACTTATCGAAATTTCATCAAGGCCATCGGCTCCGTGAACCACAATCGCCTTCACTCCCCGGCGCGCGAGCACATCGGCCATGACAGGGGCGCGACTTTTGTCAGCGCAACCAATTAATGCGCTCTGAGCCAGAGCCGGGTTAGTCAACGGCCCCAATAAGTTAAAAACGGTAGGTACACCAAGTTCACGGCGCGCGGTTACGGCATAGCGCATAGCCGGGTGATGTATGGGCGCAAAACAGAAAGCAATACCAACATTTTCAGCACATACTTCAACCAACTCTGGAGGTAAATCAATTACTACTCCGAGCTCTTCTAAAACATCAGCGGTACCGGTCGAAGATGAAGCTGCACGGTTACCGTGTTTTACGACCGGAGCACCCGCAGCCGCCGCAACAATTGCCGCCATTGTCGAGATATTGACCGAGTGTGAGTTATCACCGCCGGTACCCACCACGTCGAGTACCACCCGGTTTACGTTTACCCGATTCGCATGTGCCAACATCACTTCAACGAGTGCTCGCACTTCGACCGGTGTCTCACCTTTCGCCCGCAGTGCCGTCACGAATCCAGCCACCTGCACATCGGTGGCGTCGCCGGCAAGGATTTGAGTCATGGCCCATGTCGCGCTTTCAGCAGATAAATCCGCGCCCGAAAGCAGGGACCGGAGAAGATGCGGCCAGGTGAGCTGCGGCATCTGGGTCATCGCAACTTCAAATTATGGTGAGACAATAATCACGCGGTGGCAATGGCGGACAACTTAGCCATTTTCGGACGCAGTAGACCGGTCACGGCATCGGCAAGCAGCACCGCGTTGATCGGGTGCGAGGAAACCGCTTCAGCACGTGACCAAGTCGCCAACCAAGCATCTTGCGGTCGGGCGATGAGAACCAAGATCGGCGGGCAATTGAAGATTTCGTCCTTCAACTGCCGGGCCACGCCCATGCCACCCACCGGGGTGGCTTCACCGTCCAAGATCAGTAAATCAAAGCGACCTTTGTCGACCAGTCCAATTAGTGCCGGGCCGGTCGCACACTCGACATAATCCAGTTCGGCTAGGTCAGGCGCCGGGCGCTTACCAAGTGCCAACATCACATCGCTGCGCACCGCACGGTCATCGCTGTAGACCAAAACCTTGAGGTTGCGGATTATCTTGGGGCTCACCTGGTCGCTCACGAGGCCAACCTTAGACCGAGCCGGAGCCTCCTATCGCGCGCGGGGCGCAGACGCCAGCGAGCCCCTCATGGACCGTGACGAAATTCACGGGGGGTAAACAGGAATCATCGTGGTTCATCTGCCAGAATGCAATCATGGCCTCAACAACGCAGGTACCGGCGGCTTACGCGCACGCCCCGGCCAACCGGCCCAACATGGTGGCTGTCGGCACCATAATTTGGCTTGCCAGCGAGCTGATGTTCTTCGCCGCGCTTTTCGCCATGTATTTCACCCTGCGGGCGGTGAACCCAGAGATGTGGGCCGCAGAAACCAAATTGCTCAATATCCCCTTCGCCAGCTTGAACACCACGGTCCTAGTGCTGTCCAGCGTGACCTGCCAGCTGGGGGTCTTCGCGGCCGAGCGGGGCGAGGTGAAAGGGCTGCGCCGCTGGTTCATTATCACGTTCCTGATGGGCTCATTCTTTGTAGCCGGCCAGGTCACCGAGTACGTGGCGTTAGTCCACGAAGGTTTGACGCTTTCGTCGAATGCCTACGGTTCCGCTTTCTACCTCACCACCGGGTTCCATGGCCTGCA
Organism: Bifidobacterium breve; assembly: GCA_945900705.1. GTDB lineage: Bacteria > Actinomycetota > Actinomycetes > S36-B12 > S36-B12. The sequence goes on from CAMDKJ010000088.1 coordinate 5,723, forward strand.
CGTAACCGGCGGGCTAATCGCCTTCCTGCTAGTGCTGGCCACCACCTACGCAACCAAGCGCTTCACCCACGATCAGGCCACCCGCGCCATCGTCGCGTCCTATTACTGGCACTTTGTTGACGTGGTCTGGATTGCCCTTTTCTTCATGATTTACATCCTGAAATAGCGACGAAAGGCTTGCCCGCGTGAAGTTCCTTGCTGCCAGGCGACGTCAACCCGTCGTGGCTTTGGCAATGCTGTTTTTCGCCCTGGTTGCGGTCGGCGGGGTTTATGCCGCCGTTGGGACAGTGCGCCCCGCCGAAGCTGCCGGCGCAGCCAGAAGCCAAACCCAGGTGGAAATGGGCAAGCAGCTCTACCTCGAGGGCTGCTCCTCCTGCCATAGCCTGCAAGCTCAAGGTTCCACCAACGGCCCTACTTTGATCGGCGTTGGCGCAGCCGCTGTTGACTTCCAGGTCGCCACCGGGCGCATGCCCCTTGCTGCCCCCGGCGTGCAGGCGGCGGCTGGACCTCCTCAATACAACAAGGAGGAGACCGCAGCGCTAGCGGCTTATGTGTCTTCGCTAGCACCTGGCCCCGCCATCCCAAACGCTGAGCAGGTTGATTTCGGTAGCGCTGACATTGCCGAAGGCGGGGTGCTGTTTCGCGTCAACTGCCAGCAGTGCCATCAGGCCGCAGGTCAAGGTGGCGCACTAACACAAGGCAAGTACGCACCCAGCTTGATGAACGCCACCCCAACTCAGATGTACGAAGCCATGATCACCGGGCCCCAGAGTATGCCGGTCTTCAGCGATTCCACGCTTCCCGAAGAGGATAAGAAGGCAATCATCGCCTATGTCGACTATCTGCAAACCGCTGCCGACCCAGGCGGGCTCTCACTCGGCCGACTCGGCCCGGTAACCGAGGGCCTATTCCTGTGGACCGCAGTATTCGGCGCCCTGATCGCAGTGGCTGTCTGGATTGGAATTAAAGCGCGATGACCGAGATTAGTACAGGCTCTGAGACCGGATCCGGCGAACATGCACCGGCAAAACTTGGCTACTCACCGGTTGCCGATATTCCGCACCGTCCGCGGGTAGCCGATACAGATCCAAAGGCGGCACGCAGGGCTGAGCGCCAAGTCTCTTCGATGTTCTTGTTGTCCATGCTGTTTGTTGTGCTTTTTTTCGTCGCCTACATCGCCATCGACAAGTCAGCGAATGTTTATCTTCCGGTGTTCGGTGTGGTCGGGGCTATGAATATCACCCTGGGATTCACCATGGGTGCAGCGATTTTCCTGATCGGCGCTGGCGCCATTCAGTGGGCCAAAAAATTGATGCCCGACGTTGACGTAGTCCAAGAGCGACATGACCTATCTTCACCGGCTGAAGCCACCG